>NZ_JASJXG010000054.1:0-28699 GCF_035018765.1 Variovorax sp. RTB1 | reverse complement strand
GGTGAGAACTTGTTCGACTTGTTCATGGCTCAATCCTCTCAGAGTGTTGAGCCTCCTCAAAAACCGGGGCGATTCAGGTTGAGTTGGCAAATCTCGTTCACACGCGCGCCGGTACACAACCCAATCGCAGGGAGCCAGAATTTGTGTTCTTCGCTTGGTGCCATCCTAAACGCGATGAGCTCAGGACCGTGAAAAAGCCGCTCCAGCTCTGCGGTGGTGAAGGCGCGCTGCTTCTTGCCCGCGTCCTTTTGCGTACCTGTGTACGAGGCGCCCTTGATGGTGATGCCGATCGGGAACCCGTCGTCCGCCCAATCTCGACGCGCTGAAACTAGCAGTAGGCTTACAGCGGCGACGTAAGTGCTCTCGAACGTCTTTTTCGCAATCGTGACCGTTTGAGGTGTCGCTTCAGCCGCGAGCTTGAGAACGTTGATTTTGCGTTGCTTCACCACGTCCGACCACCTGGGCGGCAACTTGCACACAAAGGCAAAAAAATCGTTGAGGTCGGTCTGACGTAGCGATCTGATTGCCTTGTCGCCCACTTTCGCTAGAAGCAGCGGCATGACAGTGTTGAACTTGTTCATCATCGCCTTTTTGTCGGCGTCGAAGGTTTTCAAGAAATGATTGATGACCTCGCTCAGCTTCACTACTGCCACCGCTTCAGCAACAGGGCTCAGAGGGGCTGTAGCGTTCACATACGAAGGCGCGGCTAGGGGTGGTGCTTGTCGGGACAAAACGTCCCGGAGCGCCCCGTTCTCAGCTTCTAGGCGAGCCTGGCCCACCTCACGCAACCGCTGCCGATGAGCATCAGCAAGGTCGTCTTCTGCTTCGTCTGCACGTAGGTCCGAGCGGAGCTTCCGCCTGGCCTGCTCAAGCAGCTGCATCATCGCGTAATCGGTCATGTAAGGGTCACGGAGCCGCGTGAATAGTTGATGGGCGATGGCGCCGAGTTCGAGTGCCCGAGGCACAGCGACTCGGCGGTCCTGTGTAGAGAGCGTTCTCACGATCTCCCGTGCTCCAACCTTGACGCGAAGTGCAGAAGGAACGTCGATGCGGAAGTAGAACGTATTGCCCCGAAGGACCAAGTAAGGTGTCTGAGCCATTGTCGATTCCGTAGCACTCTTCCGTAGCAAAGACGAAAAAGATCAACAAAATCAACAACCATTGGCACCCACGCGGGTCGGGACAAGCCTGGCGGAGAGTGTGAGATTCGAACTCACGGACGCTTTCACGTCGGCAGTTTTCAAGACTGCTGGTTTAAACCACTCACCCAACTCTCCGCAGACGCCCGGCGTTGCACCGGACACGTGACCGATTTTAAGCGTTGATTGCGGACATGCCGTCGGGCATCGGATTCGACGCCAGATCGAGTGCAGATCGAGGCGACCAGCCTTGCAGCACCAGATCGACGATGCCCTCGGCCCAGAGCCGCCGTTCGGCGGAACCGGCCAACGGTTTCGAGATGAAAAAGCGCACGCCGCCAAAGGCCAGTGTCGACAGTTGCACTGCCGCGAGCTCAGGCGACGGCACGTTGAGGCGACCGGAGCGATGCGCCTCGGTAAGGTAGTCGACCACAGGGCCGAGCACGTAGCTGTTCTCAGCGTAGAGCGACTTGGCCAGTTCCGGAAAGCGGACGGCCTCCGCGATCACCAGCCGGAGTAGCGCCAGAGTTTCCGGCTCTGTCGCGCCGAGGTACATGCGCTCGACCAGGTCGAGCAACAGCTCGCGCTCATCGGCGCCTTCCCGCACGACGGTGGCGTGCATGGTGTTGCGCGCATTGCCGACCGCCCTGTGCACGACCTCGTGGAACAGCGCCTCCTTGTTCTCGAACTGTCGGTAGATGGTGATCTTGGCAACGCCGGCATCGCGGGCAATGGCCTCGATACTGGTCGCTGCATAGCCCTTGTCCAAAAACGACTGCAACGCGGCGGCCAGGAAAGATTCGCGCAACTCTGCGGCCTGCAAGGCGCTGGGTCGGCCGCGGGGTCGCCTTTTGGCGTCCAGAGACTCGAAGTGCAGCATGGCAATCCTCAGGCTGGTGGGAGAAACATTGTCTGCAAATCGCTCAGAAAGTCGAGCCCACGTTCGGTCGGCCATACATGGCGCAGATCGCGCTTGATCAAACCCTTGCGCTCGGCCTCCTCCATTCCACGCTGGATCGCCGTGGTGGCGAGGCCGGTGCGCTCGCCAAATTGCGCCAGCGCAAAGCCTTCTTTCAGGCGCAGTGCGTTCAGCATGAATTCGAATGGCAGGTCGGCAATGGCGACGTCTTCGCTCTGCGCTACTGCGGCGCCGGCCAGCGCACCGTCCATGTAGCGGCGCGGCTCGCGCAGGCGCACTTGACGCACGACGCGATGTGCAAAGCTCAGCTTGCTGTGCGCCCCGGCTCCTATGCCGAGGTAGTCACCGAACTGCCAGTAATTGAGGTTATGGGCGCAGCGGTGACCTTCGCGTGCGTAGGCAGAAACTTCGTAGCGCGCCAGGCCGAGTTGGCCGGTGCGCTCGGTGATGCGGTCCAGCATCGCGTAGGCATCGTCGTCTTCCGGGATCACCGGCGGAAACTTCGCGAAGTAAGTGTTGGGCTCGATCGTCAGGTGATAGACCGACAGATGCGGCGGCGCAAGGGCCAGCGTCTGCTGCAGATCGGCATCGAGCTGCTCCAGCGTCTGGCCTGGGAGCGCGTACATCAGGTCGAGGTTGAAAGTATCGAAGGCGCTGGCGGCCTCCTCGACCGCTGCAATTGCCTGCGCTCCGTCGTGTACTCGGCCGAGCGCCTTAAGGTGCGTGTCGTTGAAGCTCTGCACACCGATCGACAGGCGTGTGACGCCTGCGGCTCGGTAGGCGCGAAAGCGGTCGCGCTCGAAGGTGCCGGGGTTGGCTTCCATCGAGATCTCGCAGTCGGGCGCGAGCTTCAGGCGCGCGCGCAGGTCGCCGAGCAGACGGTCGATTGCGTCGGGCGAGAAAAGACTGGGAGTGCCGCCGCCGATGAATATCGTGTGAACGGTACGGCCCCAGATCAGCGGCAGCGCGGCATCCAGGTCTGCGACCAACGCATCCAGGTAGCGCTGCTCGGGGATGTCGGCAGTGCTGTCGGCGCTGCTTTTGCCGGCGCGCCACTCGTGCGAGTTGAAGTCGCAATAGGGGCATTTGCGCAGGCACCATGGCAGATGCACGTAGAGCGACAGGGGCGGCAGCGCGGCGAGTTGCAGCGGGCCAGGGCGCATCAGGTGCAGCACATCGTTGGCGTGCGGCGCATTGGCAGACGCTGCGGCTGCTTCGATGGGGATGATCACGGGGTCGTCCGGTGTCGTCGGCGGTAGCGGCGGCGTTGCAGTCACCAACGCTCGCGCATCAATTGAAGCATCGCCCGCGCTGCTTGGCCGCGATGGCTGTGAGCGTTTTTCTGCTCGGCCGTCAACTCGGCGAAGGTCTTGCCGAGCTGCGGCAGAAACATTACCGGGTCGAAGCCGAAGCCGTTGGCGCCGATGGGCGCGCGGGTGATTTCGCCAGGCGCGCGACCGATGGCGATCAGCGGCTCGGGGTCTTCGGCACTGCGCAGCGCCACCAGCGTGCTGACCAGCGCAGCGCGGCGGTCGTCGATGTCGGCCATCTGCTCGAGCAGCGCACGCACGTTGTTGTCGTCGCCCTTGGCGTAGCCGAACTGCGTCGCGTAGAAAGCGGTGTCGACACCTGGAAGGCCGCCGAATGCTTCGACGCAGAGACCGGCATCGTCGGCGACCGCCGGCAACCCGGTCACCGCTGAAGCATGGCGCGCCTTGGCGAGCGCGTTCTCGACGAAGGTGCGAAACGGCTCTTCGGCTTCATCGACACCCAGCTCCGACTGCCGCACCAACGTCACGCTCAGCGGCGCCAGCAGGATTTGAAGTTCGGCGAGCTTGCCTGCGTTATTTGAAGCCAGTACGAGTTTCATAGGCAAAGGATCTGCGGCGAATGGGCCGGGATCAGTCAAGCAATCACTTGGACGACAGGGCCTGCTGCTGCATGACGATCAGCTCGCCGATGCCCTTTTCTGCGAGGGCGAGCAGTTGGTTCATCTCGTCGCGCGAAAACGCTGCGCCTTCGGCCGTACCCTGCACTTCGACGAAATGGCCGGCGCCGGTCATCACGACGTTCATGTCGGTATCGCAGGTCGAGTCTTCGATGTATTCCAGATCGAGCAGGGGCGTGCCTTCGACGATGCCGACCGAAATGGCGGCCACGTGGCCCTTGATGGGCGAGGCCTTCAGCGCGCCGGACGCCAGCAACTTGTCGACCGCATCCTGCGCGGCGACGAAGGCGCCGGTGATGGCGGCGGTGCGCGTGCCGCCATCGGCCTGCAGCACGTCGCAATCGAGATGGATGGTTCGTTCGCCCAAGGCAGCCAGGTCGAACACCGCGCGCATCGAGCGGCCGATGAGGCGCTGGATTTCCTGCGTGCGGCCGGTTTGCTTGCCCTTGGCTGCTTCACGGCTGCTGCGGGTGTGCGTCGCGCGCGGCAACATGCCGTATTCGGCGGTGACCCATCCTTCGCCACTGCCCTTCTTGTGCGGCGGCACGCGCTCTTCGACGGACGCCGTACAGAGCACGCGAGTCTGGCCGAACTCGATCAGTACCGAGCCTTCGGCATGGATCGTGAAGCCGCGCGTGATGCGCACGGGGCGCAGGGCGTCGGCGGCGCGGCCGCCGCTTCGTGTGAAAGCAGTCATGTGAAACCCGAAGAAAAAAGTATGGAAAGCCGGCGTGCGCCAACTCAGGTCTTGCGTGAAGCGGAACGGCGGATGGCTTCGTTGATCTCGGCGATGGAACGCTCGATGGCATCGTCGTCGAGGTCATCGAGTTCGCTGTCCGACGGCATGCCCGCCTGAATGGTCGAGGCGAAGACGCCGTCGCCGACGCTGTCGGTCGACACGCCGCGCTCGTAGCCCGGTGCGTCGGGCAACTCCCACTCCAGGGCGATAAGGGTGACGTTGTCGCTGTGGCTGCCGCCGTTGCGCAATGCCATTTCAGCGAGGTCGGGAGCAGCATCGGACACCGGCTTGCCGGATGACAGCGTGTGCACGATGACAGCGTCGTCGAGCACACCCCAAACGCCATCGGAGCACAACATGATGCGGTCGCCACGCTGCAATTGCAGGGGCGGCGAGATGTCGAACAGCGGTGCCGTGGGCGAGCCCAGGCAGGTCAACAAGAGGTTGCGATTGACCGGCTCGTTGCCCGCGTTGGCGCGGGGACGCTCTGCATGGGAATGGTCTCGGGTACGCATCAGCAATGTGCCGTCTCGGACCACGTAGAGGCGCGAGTCGCCGCAATGGATCCACGTGGCCGTGGTGCCTTGCAGCACCGCGGCCACCACGGTCGTACGCGGCGTGTCGAGCATTGCCTTGGTGCCTGCGTACCGCATGATTTGCTGGTGCGCGGCCATGACCGACGAGGTCAGGAAGGCCTTGACGTCCTTGACGATGGGCCGTGCCTCGCGCTGATACAACGCCGCGATGGTTTGCAGCGCAAGCTGCGCCGCCACTTCGCCCTCGGGATGGCCGCCCATGCCGTCGGCCAGCACGAACAGGCCGGACTCCCGCGTGTAGCAGTAGCCCATGCGGTCTTCGTTTTTGAGACGGCCGCCCTTGCGGCTAACCTGGAATACAGAGAACTTCATGCGGGTCGCGTGGTTGGCGCGGCCGCCTTCGGCAGCCCCTTCTTGTCGAAGGAGCGCATGTTGTCAATGGAAAGGCGAACCTTTTCGCCCACGGTGAGCTTGGTGTAGTGACGCTCGCCTTCACGGCTCAGCTCTTTTTGCAGCGCGAACACCGACTGGGGGCGCGACAGCGGGTCGAGCGACATGCACCATTCGACAACCTCGATCATGTTGTCTGAATAGATGCCGCGCAGCCGCGAAAGCGAGAGGCCGAGCCGGTCTTTTTCGATGCGCTGCGGCGCGTCGTTCGGCGGGTAGCCCTGCATGCAGGCATAGATACAGGCGCCAATGGCGTAGATGTCGGTCCACGGACCCATCGAAGAGTCGCGGCGGTACATTTCGGGAGCGGCGAAGCCGGGTGTGTACATCGGTCGGATGAAATTGCCTTCTTTGCTGAGCACTTCACGCGCAGCGCCAAAGTCGATCATCACGGCGCGGTCGTCATCGGTCACGAAAATGTTGGCGGGCTTGATGTCCAGATGCAACATTTTGTGCTGATGCACGATGCGCAGACCGCGCAGGATCTCATCGAACAACGACCGGATGGTCGACTCCCTGAATACTTTCTGCTTCTTCAGGTCGCGCGCGGTCACGATGAAGTCCTGGAGGGTTGCGCCCTCCAGGTAGTTCATGACCATGTAAACGGTCTCGTTCTCGCGAAAGAAATTGAGCACGCTAACGACCGACGCGTGGGAAATTTGCGCCAGCGATCGGCCTTCTTCAAAGAAGCTTTTAAGCCCCAGCCGGTACAGCGACAGCTTCTCGGGCGACACCTGCGGCGCCAGCTCGCCCATGCCGCGGGTCGCTAGAGACGACGGCAGGTATTCCTTGATGGCGACTTGCTGGCCGCTGTGGTCGACGGCCAGATAGACCACGCCGAAGCCGCCCGCTGAAAGACGGCGGATCACGCGGTAGCCGCCGATGATGGTGTCGGGCAGCAGGGGCGAAGGTTTGACCTTTGACATAATCCGGGAGTTTCGCCCGAAGGCGATGGTGCGGCAAGCGAACGTCGTGCCGGGTCCTCGATGCAGGCGAACAAATCACAGCGAGGCTCAATGCCAGTTTACAGCATGACCGGCTATGCCAGCGGCCAAAACGGCCCGGTTGGCAGCCACTCCGAAGCCGATCCGCGGCCCCCTGCGACCGGCCGACTCGGAGTCGAAATCCGATCGGTCAACAGCCGCTTTCTCGACCTGACTTTCAAGCTGCCGGAAGAACTGCGCCAGCACGAACCCGCGTTGCGCGACCTGATCATCGGCCGGCTCAAGCGCGGCAAAGTCGAGGTGCGGGCATCTATAGAAAGCACTGCGCAAGCGGGCGTGACCGAGCCTTCGGTCAAGTTGCTGCAGCGCCTGAACGGCGTGCAGGACGGCATCAAGGCCTGGCTCCCCGGCGCACGCGAACTGAGCGTGGCCGACGTACTGCGCCTGGCCGGCGGCGACGGCGCCGCAGTACGCGGCGACTGGGCTGCCGACCTGTCAGAAGTCACGAGCAAGGCGCTCGACGCGCTGATGTCCGCGCGGCAACGCGAAGGCACCCGACTGGCCAAGATGCTGGAGGAGCATCTCGGCCAATTGCGCGTGTTGGCAAAGCAAGCCGTTCCGCTGGTGCCGAAGCTCGTCGAACAGCAGCGCGCCAAATTTCTGGAGCGATGGCAAGACGCCATGGGCCTTACCGGCGGCACCTTGCCGGAGGCTGCGCAAGACCGTGCGCTGACCGAAGCAACCGCTTTTGCCATCCGCATCGACGTGGCCGAAGAGCTGACCCGACTCAACTCGCACCTCGACGAGATCGAGCGTCTGGTCAAAAAAGGCGGTGAAATCGGCAAACGGCTCGACTTTTTGATTCAGGAACTGCACCGCGAGGCCAACACGCTGGGTGCGAAATCGGCAGCGCTCGAACTCACTCGCATCGGCGTCGACATGAAAGTGTTGATCGAACAGATGCGCGAGCAGGTGCAAAACATCGAATGAGTGGCGAGCGTATGGACTATCCCGGCAACATTTTCGTGGTCGCGGCGCCGAGCGGTGCCGGCAAATCGAGTCTGGTGAAGGCGTTGATGGAGCTCGATTCGGCCGTGCAGCCATCGGTTTCGCATACGACACGACCTCCGCGAGGCCAGGAAAAGCATGGGCGCGAGTACTTTTTTGCGTCGCATCCCGAATTCGACGCAATGGTTGCGTCTGATGCTTTCGTCGAGTGGGCGCACGTGCATGGTCAGCGCTACGGGACCTCGAAACGCGCCATCGAAGAGCGCATCGCCCAAGGCGCGGACGTCATCCTGGAAATCGACTTTCAGGGCGCGATCCAGATTCGCAAGACGTTTGCGAACGCGGTCATGATTTTTATCCTGCCACCCAGTTGGGAAGAGTTGCGGTCGCGCCTGGAGCGGCGCGGCGAAGACAGCGCGTCGGTTATCGAGTTGCGCCTGCAGAACGCCGCTGAAGAGATGGCGCGTGCCAATGAATTCGACTTCGTTATAATCAACGAGTTATTTGAGCGTGCGCTTTTTGACCTGAAAGCCATTGTTCACGCGCAACGGCTTCGTTATTCCGCACAGCGCCGAGCTCGTGCCGAAACCTTCGCAGCGCTCAATATTCCCTGATTCGGCTCTCCGAGCCACTCCGCTAAACGACCGAAACGACCGAAAGATCCTCATGGCCCGCATCACCGTCGAAGATTGCCTGTTGCAAATCCCGAACCGCTTTCAACTCGTGCTCGCCGCGACCTACCGCGCCCGTATGTTGAGCCAGGGCCATGCACCCAAGATTGAGAGCAAGAACAAGCCTTGCGTGACCGCACTGCGCGAAATTGCCGAAGGCAAAATCGGCATTGAAATGCTCAAGAAGGTTCCGGGCTGAGTTGACTCGCAACTCCGCACAAAGAAGCACCGCGCGCGGTGCTTTTTTTGTGTCCGATCGCTTCCTTGCAACGTGCACGCTAAAGTGGTGTGCATGAGCGCGGTCGTCAAACCTCATTCCAGTGTCCCCAAAGGCTCGCCACGTCCGAGTCCGGCAGCGCTGAACGCGGCCGCGGCGAGCTTTGCCGCGCTCACCGCCCGCCTCGATTACCTGAACGCAGAAGACACTGAGCAGGTCCGTCGCGCCTACCGTTTCGCGGACGAAGCGCACCTGGGGCAATTGCGCAACAGCGGCGAGCCGTACATCACCCACCCCATCGCGGTCGCGGCGCAATGTGCCGAGTGGAAGCTCGACGCTCAAGCGTTGATGGCCGCCTTGCTGCATGACGCCATAGAAGACTGCGGCGTCACCAAGCCCGAACTGATCGAACGCTTTGGGGCACCCGTCGCAGAGCTGGTCGATGGCCTCACCAAGCTCGACAAACTGCAGTTCAACACGCGGGAAGAGAATCAGGCCGAGTCATTCCGAAAGATGCTGCTGGCGATGGCACGCGATGTGCGCGTCATTCTGGTGAAGCTTGCCGACCGCACGCACAACATGCGGACGCTGGACGACGCACCGCGCGAAAAATGGGCGCGCATCGCGGGCGAGACGCTCGAGATTTATGCGCCGATCGCACACCGGCTCGGGCTGAACCAGACCTACCGCGAATTGCAGGAGTTGTCGTTTCGGCACCTGCGACCATGGCGCTACGCCATCCTCGCCAAAGCCGTCTCCAAGGCGCGCGGTCGTCGGCGTGACCTGATTCAAAAAGTGCAACGGGAGCTGGAGAGCACATTCACCGCGGCGGGCATGGTGGTGCGAATTGCCGGTCGCGAGAAAACGCTCTATTCGATCTACCAGAAGATGGAAGAAAAGCACCTGAGCTTTGCGCAGGTGACCGACATCTACGGGTTCCGGATCATCGTGCCGAATGTCATCGCCTGCTACACCGGCCTCGGCATCCTTCACCAGATGTACAAGCCGCTGCCTGGCAAATTCAAAGACCATATCGCGATCGCTAAGCTGAACGGCTATCAGTCGCTGCACACGACGCTGGTCGGCCCGTCGGGCGTCAGCGTCGAGTTCCAATTGCGAACCGAGGCGATGCACGTGGTCGCAGAATCAGGTGTCGCGGCGCACTGGCTCTACAAAGCTGCGGAGCCTAATGCCACCGGTGCCGATCGCCTGGGCACGAAGTGGCTGCAATCGTTGCTCGACATCCAGCACGAGACGCGCGATGCCGCCGAGTTCTGGGACCACGTCAAGGTCGATCTCTTCCCCGATGCCGTGTACGTTTTCACGCCAAAGAGCCAGATCATGGCGCTGCCGCGCGGCGCGACAGTGGTGGACTTCGCTTACGCCATTCACAGCCGGATCGGCGATCACACGTCTGCAGCGCGGATCAACGGCGACCAGGTTCCGTTGCGCACGGAGCTGAAAAATGGCGACGTGGTCGAAGTCATCACCGCGCCGGTGTCGACCCCGAATCCAGCTTGGCTCGGCTTCGTGCGAACGGGCCGCGCGCGATCGAAGATTCGCCACTATCTCAAGACCCTCGCGCACGCTGAATCCGAAGGTCTTGGCGAGAAACTGCTGGCGCAAGCGCTGCGCGCGGAAGGCCTCGGCACGCTGCCATCCGCGGAGCCGGAAAACCAGGTCATCTGGGAAAAGCTGTTGCGCTTCACCGGAAGCCGCACGCGCGCCGAACTGCTTACCGATATCGGCCTGGGCAAGCGCATCGCCAGCATCGTGGCCAAGCGCTTGATGGCGCTGCTCGCCGAGCGGGGCGAAAAGCCCGATGCGCTGCTACTCAGCCGCGAGCGCTTTACCGCGCAAGAAACCGTGTCGCAAGGCGCGGTGACGCTGGACGGCAGCGAAAACTCTTCGGTGCGCTTCGCCCTGTGTTGCAGGCCTATTCCTGGCGACGGGATCGTCGGCTATCTCGGGCACGGCGAAGGCCTAGTGGTGCACACCGACGCCTGCGGTGTCGGCCAGCGCCTGCACTACAAGGACAGCGAACGGTTCTTTGCCGTCGAGTGGGCGGACGATCCTGTGCGCGCATTCGAAACCGGCGTCGTGGTCACGGTTCGCAACGACAAAGGTGTGCTGGCGCGGGTCGCAGCGACCTTGGCGACTGCGGAGGCCGACATCACGCACGTCGAAATGGCCGACGAGACGCCACAGGAATCGACCGATATGCGCTTCGTCATCGCGGTGCGGGACACAACGCACCTGGAATCGGTGTTGCGGGCGGTGAAGCGGACGCCTTCGGTGCTTTCCGCTTCGCGGACAGTGCCCGCGCCCTGAGGCTTATCAGGGCGGCGTACCACTGACTTCCCTGCTGTCTGCCTTGGGGCCCGCTTCGGGATAGGTCACCGACAACACCTCGACCTCACTGACACCCGCCGGCGTCACGAGTTTGACGACATCGCCCTCGCGCGCTTTCAGCAGTGCACGCGCAATCGGCGAAATCCAGCTGACCTGTGCCTGTGTGCTGTCCGCCTCGTCGATTCCCAATATCGTCACCGTGCGCTCGTCGCCACCCTCGTCGGCATAGCGAACCGTCGCACCGAAGAACACCTGATCGCTTCCATGATGGACCGCCGGATCGGTCGGCACGGCGATCTCCAGGCGCCTGGTCAAGAACCGGAGGCGCCCATCTATTTCGCGCAGGCGTTTCTTGCCGTAGATGTAGTCGCCGTTTTCCGACCGGTCACCATTCTTTGCCGCCCAATGAACGGCCTCGACCACCTTGGGCCGTTCGTCGTCCATCAGTTGCAGCAACTCCGCGCGCATTCGGGCGTAGCCCTCCGGCGTGATGTAGTTTTTGCCCCCAGGCGGAAGCGGCACGGACAGCGCAGCAGTGCTGTCGTCCTCGTCGTCCGAGTCGCTTTCCTTGGTGAATGCTTTGCTCATTCAGGATGCTCCAATGAAAAAAGCCCGCAACAGATGTTGCGGGCTTTTCTTGATGGTGGTGCGGCTGGCAGGAATTGAACCCACGACCCCTTGGTTCGTAGCCAAGTACTCTATCCAACTGAGCTACAGCCGCACAGCTTTCGATTATAGCACCGGCAAAAGTGCCGAAGCCCGTGTTTCAAACCGATTTTCGAATGCAACGTGGTAGGCCGTGATGGGCTTGAACCATCGACCAACGGATTATGAGTCCCAAAAACTGAACAACTGCGAACGATACCGAACATGGTGACAATTCACTATCATTGGTAAGTTGTTCGTTTTAGTCCGTTTGCGTACAATTCCATTCGTGTCGATTCTGTCACCAGACTGTCACGGCGTTCCGGTCATCCCGACCGGCGGACTCATCGGATGGAACCTCATGACACCTGGTCAGATCATCAACGGACTGGAGCGTGGCCAGTTTGCTTCGCTTGCAAAGGTTACCCCGGCGGGCTCGTTAGAAGCCCGACTGCTCGTTATTGGAACAATGTTCTATTGGCGCGTCACTCTTGACCGCAAAACGCAGCGCGAGGTGATCGGCATTTACGATCCCGCCGCGCCGCCGAAGAGCTTCAAGCCAACCGAGCGCGGCTACTCCTTCGCCGCAGCGATGCGCGAGGCCGAGCGCCGCGCCATGGAGCATCACCAGCACCGAGACGAAGGCGGCCGCCCCGCCCTGCTCGCTGCCCAGAAAGTCGACAGATACGCCGCGAGCGAAGCAAAACGGATCGCAGCGAAGCATACGCTTAGCAACCTGCTGGACGCCTATTGCGACCATCTAAAAGCGATCGGCCGGCGCTCGCACGCGGACGCGCGCAGTATCTTCAAACTGCACATCAAGGAAGCGTGGCCGAAAGTCGCCGCGATGCCTGCCAAGGACGTGACTGGCGAACAGTTCGCGGACATGATGCGCACGCTGATCGAGGCCGGCAAAGGCCGCACCGCCAACAAGCTGCGCAGCTACGCGCGTGCCGCGTACCAGATGGCGAAGGCCGCCAAGTCGAAACCGAGCATTCCCGTCGCATTCAAGGACTATGGAATCGTTGCAAACCCCGTGGCCGACACAGAGCCGGACGAGTCGCAGAACAAGCCCGATAAGCGGCCGATGAGCGCGGCTGAGATGCGCTCCTACTGGCAGGCGATCAAGCCAATGCCGGGCTTTAAAGGGGCGCTGCTGCGCCTTCACCTGCTGACCGGCGGCCAGCGCATCGAGCAACTTGTGAACCTGCTGACGGCCAACGCCGGGCCGGACTTCATCCTGTTGCACGACGGCAAGGGTCGCCCTGGTCGCCCGCCACGTCCCCATACAGTGCCACTTACGAAGGAAGCAGCGACTGCGCTGAGCGAGTGCCAGCCGGCAGGGGTGTTTGCGCTGTCGACCGACGGAGGCGTGTCGCATGCGGCTGCCACGTCGCTGAGCCATTGGGCGGCGGAGGCGATCGGCGATGCGGTCAAAGACTTCCAAGCCAAGCGCATTCGCTCTGGCGTCGAGACGCTGCTCGCAAGCGCGCGGGTGTCGCAGGACATCCGCGGCCGCTTGCAGTCACACGGGATCGCTGGAGTGCAAGCTCGTCACTACGACGGGCACGACTACATGAGCGAGAAGCGCAAGGCATTGACGACATTGCACAAGCTGTTGGAGGCGACGAAATGAACGGTGAGTCCTGGGCAGACGGCGACGCGGATGAGGCGGAAGCGGAAAAATGGCAATTTGAACCAGACACTATTCGGGCCTTGGGGGCGCTCTGGCATCCTGAGGACAATTCCGATCCGACGCCCGCGCGCCCGTCTGTGCGAAAGCTTTTAGGGGACTTCACGGCCGGCGCAGGGGACTTCGAGACGCTCTTTTTTATGCGGCAACTCGCAGGTGCCCTTCTGCGTGCGGACGAAGAGGCGCCTAAGTCTTCAGTGCAGGACCGAGACGCAGCGATCCGAAAAGCATCGGGTTTACATGGCCCGATGGGCGACAACGGTGCGTACACCGCATTCCTTGATGCGTTCGGCCAACAGGAGGCGTTGCGCGAGCTTCCGGAAGTGCTCGACGATGGGACCGTGCTACCGAGTTCGTGGAACCAGTCGAAGGGGATTCGGAGTTACGTACATCTGTACCCAAATCCGAGAAAGCAGCCGATTGAAGAGGTGTTCAGGTTAGCCGAAACATACCTAATCAAACGCCGAAAAAAGGCTCTTTAACAATCTTCACCTTCCAAACGCAGGCATGGGTGGAAGGTAGATAAATCAACCCTGAATCAAGAGACTCGCTCCCTATGTTCATCAACATTCGGAGTTAGTCGAGATGGTCCAAGTTATCTACCGCGTGCCTGCCACGCTCAAAGCCCGCGGCATCGGCCGCACTCAGCATTACGCCGATATCGCGGCCGGCCTGTTCACCAAGCCGATTAAAATCGGTCGGCGCATGTCCGGCTGGCCTGATAGCGAAGTCGCTGCGCTCAATCAAGCGCGCATCGCCGGCAAGTCTGATGCCGACATCAAGGCGCTTGTACGTCGTCTCGAACTGGCGCGGGGTGCCGAGTGACAGCGCCTATTGTTCAAAACTTGGTGTGTCAGTCTCCAAGGGGACCGATCAGTAGACCCGAGACGTCGATCTTTGCAACCCGCAAGGCGTGGCGGGAGCGAAAAGAGATTGTGCGTCTCTGTGGCAGCTTCGCAGTCGCCGGCGCACTGCTGGAAATTAGGAATAGCACGCCGGGGGCGATATGGCTCCGCGTGGTGCGGGACGTGTGGTCCACCATCGATGGCGATCGGCGCGAGCTGACTTGGTACCTTCGCGAAGTCGTCGAAGAGGGTCACGGCGACTTGCGCGACCTCATGAAGTCCGACGCGAGGCGCAAGCACGCGATGCTTCCACCAGTCGTGGCGGCCTATCGCGGGTGCTACGAGGGGGTCAACGACGACGGCGCGAGCTACAGCCTCACAAAAGAGACGGCGGCGACGTTCCCCAGCCTCATGCGCTACCGCATGGACGAACAAACACCGATCCTGCTCACCCGCCAGTTGATCCGGGGCACATGCTTTCTTGTGGACGACCGTGGCGAAGATGAAATTGTCGATTTGTGGGCATCGGCCGACATCGATGTGGCTGAGGTCGAATACCTGTCAGAGGCTGTCACGGCATGACAATCGACCATGAAAAAAGCCGCCCCGGCAAGGACGGCTTTTCTACTGAAACTGTGACCGGCGACCAAACCAGACACACTACTAATAGTGCCTATTATTTAAGCAATTCGCAAGATCGGATCACGATCCTGACCGCAGCCGGCAACTCTTGCATGGCAAAGCGCTGGCTGGCCGACGGGACGATCCCCGGCTATGACAATGCCAAGAACTTCAAATATCGCAAGGCGACGCTGGACGGCATCTCCAGCGCGTCCGCTCTGCTCATGTCGATAGAGTCCGACCGGCGCTCGCTAATCATCCGCGGGCGACTGCGCGCCGATGCTGCAGAACGCTTGCGAACGATTGATGGAGTGATGTCAAGCCACGTCGTGCGGCGCGAAACGATCTTCGAAGATCAACCGCTACATCTAATGATGTGCGACATCGACGAGTTCACGCCAACCGTCGCCGACCCGCTGCGCGACCCCACTGCATGCATTGCCGAATTCGTCGCCGCGCGCCTGCCTGCTTGCTTTTATGAGGCGTCCTATCACTGGCAACTATCGGGTAGCGCCGGTGCGCCAAAGCACGTCGGCAAACTCAAGGCGCATGTCTGGTTCTGGCTGAAGACCGCGTACACAAGCTCGCAACTTAACGCCTGGTGCAAGAGCCTTGGCTCGCCGATCGACTGTAAGGTTTTCGAAGTGGTGCAACCGCACTACACGGCCGCGCCCCAGTTCGCCGCCGGCGTGGTCGACCCAGTCGCATTGCGCAGCGGGTTTTATGGCGGCCTATTCGACGACAGCGTTGCGCTTGCCATCCCCGCTGAAGTGCTCGCGACGGCCGCGGCAGTTCGGCCGTGTGTGCAAGTTGACGGCAGCGACCCGATAGCGCAGCTCCTGCACGAACGCGACATGGTGAAGAGCGAGCGCACAGAAGGGGGCCTGTTCATCGACTGCCCGCGGCAAACTGAGCACAGCGACGGCACCACCGGTGCTACGTCTTGCCTCTACTTCCCACCCCATACCGGCGGGTTTGCACAGGGCAATTTTGTGTGCCATCACGCGCATTGCGCCGGCCGGAGTCAGCACGATTTTCGCAAAGCGCTGGGGTTCGACCTTGCGGCACCCAGTGCGGCAGGGTTCGACGACGTTGTGGAGACGGCCTCGGAGATCGTGGCCGAACTGCAGACGATGTCGCGAGCCGATGTGCTGGCGACGTGGGCCACGCGTGCTGCTCACCTGCCGAAGGATGCAGTGGCCGATGTGGTCGAGGCTGTGCAAAAGATCACCGGTATCGGCTTGCGACCGCTCAATGGTGCCCTTGCCGACGCGCGGCGCGATTTGCTGAAGCAACGAGTACAAAGCGACGCCGGCGCGCGGCGCATGATCATCGTCGAGCCCGAGAACTCGACACGGCAAGCCGGCGAAGTGGGCGCGTTGATCTTGCAGCACGCGGCGCCGACTGAACTCGTGATGTTTGCAGATCGACCATCGCGCATTGTCGAGAGCGATCCACCGTATGCACACGCGCACGATGACGACAGCGCGAAGCCGCCCCCCCAAATGTTGATCGAGGCGCACAACGTCGCGAGCATGCGCGCGCAGGTCGAGAGCGTGGCTGTGTTTTGTCACGCCAACGAGAAAGGCCCGACACCTACACAGGTGCCCAGCGCGATCATTGAAAACCTGCTGCAGTTGGACCCGGCAAACGCGCCGCGGGTCAGTGGCTTGTTGTCGCATCCGATCGTCACACCTGCCGGCGAGATCGTTGCGAGCAACGGGCGACACGAGGGCACCGGCCTCTTTTTCCACGGACTGGCGGGAGACGTGCCAAAGCCCTACACACGCGCCGAAGCCACCGCGGCACTGCAGCGGCTCAGCGAGGATGTGCTGGTCGGTTTTGAGTTCACAAGCACGCTGGACGCATCTGTCGCTATCTCCGGCCTGTTCACCGCAGTACAGCGGCGCGTGCTGGAAAACGCCCCTGGCCTGGCGGTGTTAGCGCCGTTACAGTCGAGCGGTAAGACGACGCTCGCACGCCGGCTGCACGTGCTGTTGACCGGTCGCGATCTGCCGGTTTTGAACCTGCCGATAGGTGACGACTCCGAGATCGAAAAACGGCTGTTGGCGCTTCTGCTCGGGTCGCCTGAAATGATTTGCTTCGACAACATCACCGATGGCTTAACCGTAAATGGCGGGGCGCTGAACGCCGCGATCACGTCGCCAGTATTCGAGGGGCGACAGTTGGGCAGCACGCGTATTCTTCGTGCGCCGACAGCCACATTTTTCGTGCTGACCGGCAACAACCTGAAGCTCGGTGCTGATGAGACGACGCGATGGTTGACGACGGAACTCACACCGGCGACCGCGCGCCCCGAAGGACGCAGGTTCAAACATCCAGATGTGGTCGGCCATGCCAACGCGATCCGCGCCGGCGTGTTGCGTGACGTGGTCGGCATCGTTTCGGGCTACGTGTTCAGCGGCGAGCGGATCGAACTGCAGGGTGGGTCGCGGTTCGTGATGTGGGACAAACTGGTGCGACAGCCGCTGGTGTGGGCCGGCGGCGAGGATGTCGTGAGAGCATTCAACAACAACACTGGAGCGGCAGAACACCTGCAGGCTTTGCGCGCATTGGTGCGCGAATTCCGGGGCTGTTTTGGCAACGAGTCGTTTTCCGCACGCGATGTTGTAAATCGGTGCGTCAACGGTTTCGGGCGCAGTGCCGACGCCTTCGGCACCGATTCCGCGCATGCCACGCGCGACGCTTTAGAGGCCCTTTCGTGCCGGGACGTTGAGTCGCCCCGCTCTGTAGGCAGGGCGCTTTCGGGTTGCGCCGGGCGCGTGGTCAGCATGGGCGACGGCATTGCATTGCGCATCGCGCGGCGGGTTGACGCTAATGGTGTAAATCGCTTTGCACTCGAACATTGCGGGGTTTGAGGGGTTTCGAGGCCCTTCTCTCAGCCGAACTTTGAACGAATCGAAAACTTCCGCCCTTTGTGTTTTGCCCCGCCCCAACAATCGGCTGAGAAATCGCTCTCGAAACCCCGCAAACCCCGCTTGGCGAACGGCGCACCAGCGGCAATCCGGGGCTCGACACGGCTACGCGCCGGGCGTATGTCCGCTAGGGCCCCTGCGCATTAGATTTAAGGGCCGCGGGGACGAAGAAGCGCTGGCAGCACCTAGCCTAAAACTTTTCAAACATGAATTGCTATCGATTTGATAGCAATTCATGTTTGAAGCGCTCAGTATTTAGGAGAACAGTGAACGAACTGGAACACATCAGCCGCGAGACGTTGTGGCGCGAAGCGCCAAGGCTTTCCACGCATAACCGTAGAGCTAAAGCTTACGACATTGGGCGTCGACCACGCAAAATCCTGCGTCTTGATGGGTAAGGGGCCAGCCACCCCACCTTGAGAACGGAAGCCAAACGAGAGGCGATCATGTCCGTCTAACCTTTTTGGGGCGTGTTCAACTTTAGCTGGATAGCATCAATGCACGTAAATCTGAAGTAACGGCGCCGTCACACCGCGGAGTTCAGAGCACAAGTGCTACGGGCGTGCAGGCAGGCGGATGCATCGGTTGCTGCGACTGCACGACTTTATGGTCCCAACGCCAACGTGATGCAGCGGCGGCGCGTCAACGAACGCGACGCCGTTGCGCTTACGACCGTCTGATCGACGGCCAGTCCGCCGGGCCTTGTGGCTGTCAGCCCCCCCCGGAACACCTGCGCCTGCCGAACCCATGCCGCTGCCCGACATTCGTATCGAACTCCATCGCGGCAACGCCACCGCCGTGGTGCACTGGCCGGTGCAGGCGGCAGCGTCCTGCGCCGCCTGGTTGCACGAGTGGCTCCGGTGAGCGGCTCATGATCCGCATCGAGGCGATCTGGTTGGCCACCGAACCGATCGACATGCGCGCAGGCGTCGACACTGCCCTGGCGCGCGTCGTCAAGGCCTTCGGCGCCGCTCAGGCGCACCACGCCTATCTCTTTGCCATCGTTTCGAGCCCTTCGCTGTAGTCGTCGGCGGTGGCACTGGTCGTAATGAGATTTCCGGTGTAGGTCGTCATGTCAGTCTTTCGTAGTGGTGGCGAGAACGCTCGAGGATGCGGATTCGTTGCCCTGCAGCGGCGGCGGTAACGTGTAGTTGGCGACTTTTTCAGCGCCTTCAGGGTCAAGAGCTCGCGCGTGCCGGCAAGGTGCTCAGTCAAAGTGCCGTCCAGGATCGCTCCGGCGGAGCAGATGATCACGCCCGCTTCATCGCGCGCATTCCTGATGATCAGGAGTCGTCGATCAGCTTCTCGGCTTCGGGTGTCGCTGCTGTAGACCAGTCGCTCGGCCGCAGCCCGTGCATCACGCTCACGGATCAATCGGTCTGAGTCGAGGATCTCGAGGTCAAGCCGGGATACGGCCAGATTTCGCTCATAAGCGTTTGAGTCATTAAGAAAGACTTGCGTATACAGGAGCACAGGGCACGCGGAATCGGCCCCCCGCTTGTTCGGCGCCACGCTGGCGCCCCTTTGCCGGCCCGCTGGGGTCCGTGATCTTCTTGCCGGGCACAACGCGAACCTTCGTTGAATGACGATCAGTTCACGTTAAACCCGCCTCCAGAACCGGCCCGGTGCCGGTGCAAAAACCGGCCAAGATAGTTGTCGTCGACCGGCCAAGGTAATTGTCGTCAACCAGCAGTCTGTTCATTCAAGCGCGTGGAGCCTTGAAGAAGGAGCTGCTGGAGCACCTGAGACGTACTCGCGGCATGCGTCGTTCTCGTCATCACACGCAGAAGACGGCAATCCATGGGCAGATCGTTGATGCCGTTTCAATCAGCGAGCGACCCGCCTCTGTCGAGGATCGGGCGGTGCCTGGTCATTGGGAAGGAGACTTGGTCTTCGGCAACGCCAGCAGTCAAATAGCGACGCTGGTTGAGCGCCAAACGCGATACGTAATGTTGGTGAAGCTGGAAGGCAAAGATACGCAGACGGTCGTCAACGCGCTCATCAAGAATGCTCGCAAATTGCCGCAGGAACTCTACAAGTCTTTGACCTGGGACAGAGGCACGGAGCTGCACGGGCACAAGCAATTTACGATGGCCACCGACATCCAGGTCTACTTTTGCAATCCACGCAGCCCCTGGCAGCGCGGAAGCAATGAGAACACGAACGGGCTGCTCAGGCAGTACATGCCCAAGGGCATCGACATCTCGGGCTACTCACAGGCTCAGCTCAACGCGATCGCGCGACAATTGAATGAGAGGCCGCGCAAGACGCTCGGCTTCCAGACGCCCGCTGAGATGTTCAGCGAATCCGTTGCGTCGACCCGTTGAATCCGCCAGCGATTGCGGTCGTTCGGTCCGATGTACCGGAACGACCGCAATCTGCCGCTCCGCTGCCATCACTCACGCCCCGCTGCAGGTCGGCGTTTGTTAAAGGTACACCAAGCCGTTTTGGCGCGGGCGCCGTACTATGGCGCACTGGCGCACCGCAGCATGAGCGGCGCGCCTTTGCGTTGCGCAACGGCGGCGCTGCTACTTGGCGGTGATGTTGGCCACGTAGTAGGCCAGCAAGGCCATGTCTTCTGCTGGGACTTGACTCAGCGCCTCGGTCATTGCGCGCGTGTAGCCCGGCCGTTCACCGGACTTCAAGCCCAGCAGCGTCGTGCGCACGTACTCCTCTTTCTGGCCGCCGATGCGCGGCACCCCCTGCCCACCGGCCAAGTCGGCGCCGTGGCAGTAAACGCATTTGTACTCTTTGGCAAGAACCTGCGCCTTGTCCATTCGCGCAGCGTCGGGCGGTACCGCAGGAGCCGGCGCCGGCACGGGAGGGAGCGTGCCGATGTAGTCGGAGAAGCCGCGCAAGTCGGCGTCTGTCATCTGCTTGGCCAGCCCAACCATCGCTTCGTTTTTTCGCCGCCCTTCGCGAAACAAAAACAGCTGCGTGATGACGTAGAGGGAATGCTGGCCCGCCAGCACCGGTGTTCCGGCCATCTCGCTCCGCCCGTTGGCACCGTGGCAGGCCGCGCAAACCGCGCCGAAGCGCTCAGCGTAGACGACAGCGCCGGCAGCACTGCGAGTGCCGCCGGCGGATGCGGCGCTCACGCCAGCGCCGGCCTTCCCGGTCTGCTGCGCGCAAAGCGGCGAGGTCCCCACCAGCGCGACCGAGAAAGCGGCAGCGGCCGCAAAAAACCGCCACTGCATCACGTCACTTGCCCACGTAGCTGATGCGATAGATGGCCCCGGCATGGTCGTCGCTGACCAGCAGCGAGCCATCCTTCATTTGCAAGAAGTCCACCGGGCGCCCCAGGTAGGTGTTGTTGTCGACAAAGCCCGTCATGAACGGCTCCATCTTCACACCGCCTTTGCCGTCCTTGAACGCAACCGTCACGTCGGCGTACTTCCGGGTGCGGTTCCACGGGCCGTGACGTGCGATGAACATCGCGCCCCTGTACTTCGCCGGGAACATCTTTCCGGTGTAGAACTTCATGCCAAGCGTGCCGGCGTGGGGCCCGGTGAAAGCGACCGGTTTGGTGAATTCGTCGCAGGACTTGCCCCAGCCGAACTCGGGATCGGGGATGTTGCCCTGATGGCAATACGGGAAGCCGTAGTTCTCCTTACCGGGCTGTTTGACGTGGTTCAACGTGTCGTTCGGTAGCTCTTCGCTCATCCAGTCGCGCCCGTTGTTCGTGAACCACAGATCGCCGCCCTTCGGATCGAAATCGTAGCCGACCGTGTTGCGCACGCCTGCCGCAATGGTTTCGACGTTCGAGCCGTCAAGGTTCATGCGATAGATCTTGGCGTACTCACCCGGGTCGCAAATGTTGCAAGGCGCGCCGATGTTGTAGTAAAGCTTGTTGTCGTGAACGCGCAGATACTTCCAGCTGTGGTCGTCGCCGCCGGGCAGTTTGTCATTCAACACCGCGCTGGGCTCGCCCAGGTTGTCCAGCTTGTCTTCGACGTTGTCGTAGCGCACGATCTTCTTGTTGGTGGCGAAGAACAGCGAGCCGTTGTAGAACTCGATGCCTGTCGCATACGGGGTCTTGTCGATGATGACTTTGGGCTCGCGCTTGCCGTCGACTGCGTTGATGGGCAACACATAGACCTTTTGGCCGACACCGAGCGTGCTGACGAAGAGGTTGCCCTTGGCGCCCTCACGCAGGTCGCGCGCATCGAGCACTCCGGACGCCCAGGTCTCGACCTTGAAGCCCGGTGGCAGCTTGAACTTCTTGGTCGGCAGATCGGCCGCGGCGGTCGGGATCGGGAACGCGGGCACCGGCGCGAGCTTCATCGCGTCGTCCGTCTTGGGCCGGTCCTTGGCCCAGCCGGGTGTGGTGTCGTCAGCAGCAGACGAAGCGGAGGCCGCGCATACGAGCGCAAGCGCAGCAAAAGCGGAAAGCCAAGGTTTGTTATGCATTTGTCTCCTCTAGTTGTTTAGAAACCCCAACTAGTCTGAGCGCTCAAGGCCAGCTTGCACACAGTGTTTGCCCTGAGTTTGCGCAGGCTCGGGTATACCCATCGTCAAGCCGCCTTTGGGTGCGCTTACCCTACGTGCCGACACGCTTGACCGCAGCCGTTGGAATGGCGGTGTTTTGTACTTTTGCGTTCCGTCTGCTCAGGACGGTTGACAGCGCGCTCGTATTGCATTTTTCTGTTTCGTTCGACATTCCACTTCGTCGCTTTTTTATGCCTCACTCAGTACCAGTCTTTCGTCATTCGAGCCTCGAATCATTCCATTTGCCCCGGTCGCGATTTGCCCAGCAACTGCTTGCAGTCGCGGCGGTTCAGGCGGCGACCATCTTTGCGGCGCAGGCCCAGGACGCAGCGCCCGCGAATGGCGTCAAGCCCGAACGAACCTTGCCCGAGATCACCATTTCGACGCCGGGGGGCAACGTGCGGCCGTTCGAGCTCGCAGGCTCGGCCGACCGAGTCGATGCTAGTCAGTTGCGGGATGACAAACTGCAGGTCAACCTTTCGGAGAGCCTTGCCGCGGTGCCGGGAATTCAGGTTCAGAACCGCTACAACTACGCGCAAGACTTGCAGCTTTCGATTCGCGGTTTTGGCGCTCGCTCGACCTTCGGGGTGCGCGGCGTCCGCATCTATGTCGACGGTATCCCGGCGACGCTGCCGGACGGACAAGGTCAAACCTCCAACATCGATATCGGCTCGGCTAACCGGATCGACGTGCTGCGCGGTCCGTTCTCCGCGCTGTATGGCAATTCGTCCGGCGGTGTGGTGCAAGTGTTCACCGAACGCGGTGAAGCCCCGCCGAAGGTCGAGGCGTCGTTCGCGGCCGGCAGTTTCGGCACGCGCCGCGAAAGCATGAAAGCCAGCGGCGCCAAAGACGACATCGACTGGGTGCTGGACCCCAGCCACTTTCACACCGACGGTTGGCGCGCGCACAGTGCCGCTGACCGCGACATTGTCAACGGCAAGCTGGGCGTGCAGGTTGATGAGGGCACACGTGCGACCATCATTTTCAACAGCGTGCGCTTGAACGCACAGGACCCCCTCGGTCTCACGCAGACACAGCTGGGTCTCGATCCGCGCAGTGCACCGCTCGCAGTGCAGTACGACACGCGCAAGACCGTCGATCAGCGGCAGCTCGGGCTGCTGCTGGAGCACCGTGTCAATGCAGACAACGACCTGCGCCTGATGGTCTACGGCGGAACGCGCGATACCACGCAGTTCCAGTCCATTCCGCCGTCCGCGCAGACCGGCGCGCTGCAGTCAGGAGGAGTCATCGGCCTGAACCGCTCGTACGAGGGCGTGGACCTGCGCTGGACCTCGCGAACCCGCCTGGCGGATCGGCCGTTCGAGTGGACTGCAGGCGTGTCGTACGACCTTCTCAATGAGCACCGCACGGGTTATGAGGACTACATCGGCACGTTCGCAAGGCCGGTGCTGGGCGTGCAGGGGCGGCTAAGGCGCGACGAGAACAACCAGGCGTCCAACGGCGACCCCTATCTGGAGGCTAACTGGCAGGTCGCCGATCGCTGGACGGTCGAAGCGGGCCTGCGTTACAGCTCGGTGTATTTCCGTTCGACCGATCATTACATCGTCGGTGCCAACGGCAACGACAGCGGAAGCGCGCGATACCGCCAGGCGCTTCCGGTAGCGGCCGTGCGTTATGCCGCGACGCCCAATCTCAACCTGTATGCGACTGCGGGCCGAGGCTTCGAAACGCCGACATTGAATGAAATCGCGTATCGTCCCGGTGGGCTGGCCGGGTTGAACTTCGGCCTGAAGCCGTCGGTCAACGACAGCTTTGAAGTCGGTGCCAAGGCGCGCATGGCGGACGGTTTGTTGACCGCAGGGCTGTTCCAAACGCGCACCAGCGATGAGATCGTCACCGACACGAACAACGGGGGCCGGTCCACATTCCAGAACGCCGGGCGTACCCGCCGCCTAGGGGCAGAACTGGCCTGGTTCCGTGAAACCGAAAGCCACTGGCGCACGCAGGTAGCCGCTACCTTTCTGACCGCACGCTACGTCGATGGCTTTTGTTCGCCTGCTCCCTGCAATGCTGCCAACACGGTGGCTTCCGGCAATCGCATCCCGGGAATTGCGCAGCGTTCGTTGTTCGTGTCCTACGGCTATGCGCCGCCTGAAGGCTGGCACGCGGGCGCTGAAGCCCGAGCCATCAGCCGCATTCAGGCCAACGATGCCAACACCGCCAGTGCGCCTGGTTACGTGGTGGCCGCGCTGCATGCTGGCTACACCCAGCACTTCGGGCCGTGGAATCTGAATGTGTTTGCACGCATTGACAACGTGTTCGACCGCAGAACCGTCGGCTCGGTCATCGTCAACGAAGGCAACCAGCGTTACTTCGAATCTGCACCGGGTCGCACCTGGGTGGCCGGAGTCAGCGCAGCCTACAGTTTTTAACTCTCGCCCAGCGGCCGTGCGCAACACCTGGGCCCCGTCGGTTTGGCCCCCGATTCAACCCTGAAAGACTTTGGATGACTGACGACGGTTCTGTCGCAGTAAGACGCGACGAGTAAGCTGAAGCGATGGGCAAGAACAAGATGAACGAAGCACTACGCAGGATTTTGAAGCGGCTGCACTACCCCATTGAGGTGATGCTGGTGTGCGTTCGCTGGTAAGCGGCGTACCCGTTGAGCCTGCGACAGATCCGAGAGATGATGGCTGAGCGTGGGGTGGTGGTCGATCACGCCACGATTCATCGGTGGTCGGTCGAGATGATGCCGGTTCTTGCCGCCGTCTTGAGGCGGCGCAAGCGCTCGGTCGGCACGAGCTGGCGAATGGATGAAACGTACATCAAGGTCAGCGGCGAGATGCTTCTTCAAGCGTGCCATCGGCCTGCACGGCGTGCCCGAGAAGATCACGATCGACAAGAGCGGCGCCAACACGACGGCGATCCTCGACATGCGCTCTGACAGCGGCGCGGACATCGAGATGTCAGTCGAAGTATCTCGACAACCTCATCGAGCAAGACCATCGGGCGATCAAACGCATCGTGCGACCCATGCTCGGATTCAAGTCGTTTCGCTGCTCTCGCGCCCTCATTGCAGGCATCGAGACCATGCACATGATCAAGAAGGGCCAGCTCGATTCGCTCAAAGACAGAGCATCGTCCACTGCTGACGAGTTCTACTCTCTGGCCTTTTGAGGCCAGCCACTCCAGCTCCCGTCTCAGCTTTGCTCTGCTATTGCGGCAGAACCCAATGTTGGCATCTGGGTCGAAAACGCGCCGGCGCCAAGAGTCCATATCGACATGCATCAGATCTGCACCTGGCGACCCAAATCAACAAGCCGCTCGGGCGGAATCCGCATAGAGTCGGTCACATGTGCCGAATTTCTCGCCATGGCCGCGAAGAGGTGCGTCATCCAGCGCGCAATCCCGTGGCTCCCCGGCTTCGGGACAATTTTCTCGACCCCGATGAAGTAGGTCAGATCGTCTAGATCCACCGGGCATTCGCGCGCAGATATCTCGGCAAGTAGACTCGGCAAGTCAGGAGTCTCCATGAAGCCATAGGAAGCAATTACGAACCAACAGTTGGGCGCGATTTGCTCGAGGTGTGCGCGCCGATCGGCGGCGACCCAAGGAGACGATGTCGTCTGCACCGTGATGGCCACGACCTTCTGGGGAAGCGCCCGCGCGAGATGCACATACCATTGGATAATTGGTGGGATGCCCTCCCTTGCCCGTGTCAAAAACACGCCTGTACCGGGGACGCGCGCCACGTAGGTTCGCTCGAGCCCGGCGAAGAACTGCTGAGCCGGGACGCTGCTTCCCCCGGCAATGTCTGTGATCACGGAGATGCCCCGATGCCAGACGTACATGATTCCGTAGACCCCCGCAGCGAGCAGTAGTGGCACATAACCGCCCTGCAGAAGTTTGAGCAGATTGGATGCGAAGAACGATGCATCTACGATCATGAAGACGCCCGCGACGGCTGCGCTGGCGACCAGACTCCAGCCCCAGATTTCCCGCATGGCGATGAATAGCAAGACCGTCGTCAGGATCATCGTTGCGGACACGGCAATGCCATAGGCGCCCGCGAGGCTGTCCGATTTTCCGAAGGCGAGCGTCAAGCCGACCGTCACGATCATCAGTACCCAGTTCACCGTGCCGACGTAAATCTGCCCAAAACCTTCCGCAGATGTCTGGGATATTTTCATGCGCGGCATCCAACCGAGCTGGATGGCCTGGCGCGTCATCGAGAAGGCCCCCGTGATGATCGACTGGCTGGCGATGATCGTCGCTACGGTCGACAAGACGACTAGCGGGAGCAAAAGCGCCGGGGGACAAAGACGATAAAAGATATTGCCATCGGTTGACGCGCCCGAGAGAACGATCGCACCTTGCCCGGCGTAGTTCAACACCAAGCTCGGGAAGACGAGCGTCGACCATGCAAACTTGATCGGTCTGGCTCCGAAATGTCCCATGTCGGCATACAAAGCCTCAGCTCCGGTCACGCACAAAAATACGCCGCCCAAGACCATGAAACCAATGTATCCGCTGTGGAACAGGTAGCTCACCCCGTAATACGGATTCAACGCGTAGAGCACGGCCGGATGCTTTGCGATCCCCCAGATTCCGAGCGCAGCCATGGTCACGAACCAGACGGCCATGATGGGCCCAAAGGCCCGGCCGATTTTGGCGGTTCCGACGCCTTGAACGGCAAACAACGCCACCAAGATCCCGACCGTGACCGGCAGCACAAAGGGCTGCATCGTAGGCTCGACCAGCTTGAGACCTTCAATAGCCGAGAGCACCGAGATCGCGGGCGTGATGGCTCCGTCTCCATAAATGAGCGCGGCCCCAAAAAGTCCAACAGCGACAATCAGAGGGCGCTTTGCTCGCTTGACGGCCAGAAGTGCGAGCAACGCGAGGATGCCACCTTCGCCGTCGTTGTCGATGCGCATAGCGAAGCCGGCATATTTGAGGCTCGTTACGATGATGAGGGTCCAAACCAAAAGCGAAACCACGCCAAGAATCGTCTGCGACTGGTTCCCCCCGGTCATGTCGAGCACCGTCTTGAACGTGTACAGCGGGCTCGTGCCGATGTCGCCAAAGACAACGCCCAGAGCCCCAACCGCACCTGTGGCAGTTGCTAATTCCTTCGGGCGGCTTCCTTGAATCAAAGAATTCATATTTGCAAGTTCGTCAGTTTTTTTGAAATCATCGGCTCGCCGCGAAAGGTTCAACGGATAGAGGCAACGCAATGTGACATTTGGAGGCGCAGAAGTCTGTCAGAGGAAGGCTTCCTCCAGCGGTCTGTGCCCTTGCCGACAAGAATCGGGCTTCCTTTGCGTTAGCGGACATCAGCCAACCAGGCTAGGCGAAGAGTTGCGACTGGGAAGGCTTGATCGTGATGCTGGCGACCAAAGGAATGCGCTTCCCGCTGAACGTCATCCTCGTGTGCAATCCCCTGTACGAAGCCGGTCAGTTGAGCTGCTGACTTCTTGAGGGGTAGACGCTGAGCGGCACAACAGCGGAGTGCCCGGTGTTCTTGGCGTTCGCTGGGAGCTGTTCATGGCGCTGTAGAAAGAACAGAAAAGCGCCGTGCTTCAGGCGCCTGCTTTCAATGGCATGACAATCTCTTTGTAATGCTCGCCATGCCTTCAAGGACGTCCGTACAGTTCGGTTGTGCCCGTTCTCTCGTCAGCCAATTGCGGCTCCATCGCGCGAGGCGATCTGCTTCGAAGCGGAGCTTGTGGTCACGCGCACGGCAACCGTAAAACAAAAACGAGCGCTCGAATCGCGGACAAGAAGTTTCCAGAAGCGGCGCTGTGAATCGCCTCGCCCTTTTTTGCCGTCGTCGATATGTGCTTATGTGCATGTAATTGGGCGTAAGGGCAATCCGGATGGTCAACGCATGCGTCTGCAAAGCGTTGGAAGCGGACCACGTATCTCGTGACCCGGAATTCCCATGAAAAAGTCCCTCGTTTTTGCTGCTCTGAGCATCGTCGTAGCCGGCTCCGTCTTTGCCCAAGCGCCTGCTGCTGGCGCCCCCCCGGCCGCAACGCCAACCTCGGCCGCGACCACTGCACCAAAGGCCCTGACCGCCGCTCCGGCTACGGCCGCACCGGTTGCAGTACCGACCACGAAAAAGGGCAAGCCTGACCTCGCGCTCGTTGCCCAGGCGCCAGGCGGCGGTGCCGACAAGGTGTGGGCAAACGAGAAGAGCAAGGTCTATCACTGCCCGAGCGACAATTATTACGGCAAGACCAAGCACGGCAAGTATTTAACCGAAGCGGATGCGAAGACCCAGGGCTTTCACGGCCCGCATGGCAAGGCCTGCAGCTAAGCAGCTGCCAGTGACTTCATACCCATTTGTGGGTTGGCGGCTTTGCAACGGGCCGTCGTTTAAGCGCTGCACGACTTTGCAAATATAGATGCGAGCAAGCACCCGCAACCTTGACACACCTCGACGCGAGGACGGCCTGAAAGTTCGGTCAGAACCCGCGACCGAGCTACCGTTCGACTATCGACCGGTAGAGCCGGGCTGAGACTTCAGCCGAGTGCGAGGCGGCAAGCGTGGGCGCGATGTGTGGCAGCGCGTCGGCTTACGC
>NZ_JASJXG010000053.1:0-28744 GCF_035018765.1 Variovorax sp. RTB1 | reverse complement strand
CCTCCCCCACCGCCCTGCACCCGCCCAAAGCCGATTTTGCGATGCCCGCGCGCGGCCCGGCGCGGGCATGGTTCGACGGCGCCGGCAACCCGGGCATCGATATCGCGGGGCAACCCGGCGATCCGGTCTTCGCCTCGCGCAACGGCCGCGTCGTGCTCGTGAGCAGTGCCCTGCCTGCCTACGAAACCATGATCGTGATCAAGCACGACGACACGTTCATCACGGCTTATGCGCACCTCGGAAAGACGCTCGTGCGCGAGAACGACGAGGTGCGCCAGGGCCAGCAGATTGCAGAGTTTGGCTTCCGGAAGAACGACGAGGTCGCGCTGCATTTCGAGATTCGCAAGATGGGCGTCGCGGTCGATCCCGAGCTCTACCTTCAGGGCCTCGCCCATTGAGATCTTCTTTTTTCTACTTCACACGGAACCCAATACGAATGCTTCATCCCAAGCGACTTTTGAATCTGCTCATCCTGCTCGCGGTCTGCTGGCTCGCAGCGCCATCGGCGTTGGCCGCCCAGATGGTCAGCGCCGCCGGCAACACCGTCAACATGCGCACGGGGCCCGGGACAAGCTACGTCGCGCGCTGGACAGTCGACAAGGGCTACCCATTCAAGGTGCTCGCGCGCAAGGGCAAGTGGCTCAAGGTCAGCGACTTCGAGCACGACTCGGGCTGGGTCTACGGCCCGCTGATGAACAAGACGCGGCACTACATCGTGAGTGCGGCCTCGGCGACGCTGCGCGCAGCCCCCAACGCACGCAGTGCCGTGGTCTTCAGGGCCGCCCGAGGCGATGTGCTGCGCACGCTTCGCCAACGCGGGAGCTGGATCAAGGTGCGCCACGAACACGGCCCCGTTGGCTGGGTAGTGAAGAGCAGGCTCTGGGGATGGTAGGCGCCGTGAATCACATTGAACACTACGCTCACCAACGGATTGCACGCACATGAACGACCTTATAGAAACCATCCGCGCGATCAACTGGGAGCGCTGGAGCGCCCCTGCACTTTCAGGGCTTCGGATCGTGCTGATCGTGGTGGTCGCGTGGATTGCGATCAGCGTGCTGCAGCGCGCAGTGCGCGTGATCCGCCTGCGGGTCGAGGGGCGCCTGGATGGCACCGACAGCGCGCGACGCGCCGAAACATTGGGTCGCGTCGTGCGCTACCTGATCGCCATGGTGATCAGCGCCGTCGCCGTCATGCTGGTGCTGGCGGAAGTTGGCGTGTCGCTGGCACCCATCCTGGGCGCTGCCGGCGTGGTGGGTCTCGCCATAGGTTTCGGCGCCCAGAGCCTGGTCAAGGACTACTTTACCGGCTTCTTCATCCTGTTCGAGGATCAAATCCGCACCGGCGACGTCGTCAGCATCGCGGGCATCGGTGGCTCTGTTGAAGACATCACGCTGCGTCATGTCCGCCTGAGGGACTACGACGGCAATGTGCACTTCGTGCCGAATGGACTGATTACGTCGGTGACCAACATGTCCCGGTCCTTCGCACAGGCCGTGATGGATGTGGGCGTCTCTTACCGCGAAGACGTCGATCAGGTGATGGCACTCATGGCCGAGGTCGGTCGACAGCTGAGAGCGGACCCTGACCATGCCGTAAAAATCCTCGGCGACTTGGAGATTGCAGGCGTGGAGCGCCTTGATGACAGCGCCGTTGTACTGCGATGCCGCTTCAAGGTAGCACCGCTCCAGCAATGGACGGTCAGACGCGAATACCTGCGCCGCATGAAGGCGGCATTCGACGCACAAGGCATCGAGATCCCGTTTCCGCATGTCACCGTTTATGCGGGCGTAGGCAAGGACGGCTCGGCTCCGGCGTTGCCGGTGCGGCTGCCGGCCGGTGCCCTCGAGGCCCAGGCGGTGCTCGATCATGTGCTGCCTTGAGCGCAGCGATAGCATCAACGTCGGCGAAGAGATTCAGCGCAGTGACAGACAGAACGGTCCTGCGAAAGACGTGAATACGTCGCGACGGTAGCTAGAGTGTCTTGCAATGCATCCCGCCTTCGTCCCCGCTGACCGATTGCGCTTCGCTTCAGGTTCCCTGGGGCTGATCTTCGCCACAGGCAGGCAGTGGTCTGCCTATGTTGTTGCAACTCTGGTGTTGGCCGGCTGCAGCCAAGGCTATCCGACGTCCAATGCCCCGGATACACGAAGCATGGGCGCCGCACAACATCTGGCAGCAATCAACGGTATGTTGGCGTCCGATCCAGACCACGCCTCCCGCGAAGCGCTGCTGGTCAACGCATGCACGTTGCGCTTCACTGCTTTACTCTCCTCTCGACACGGCGTGCGCGTTGCTCTGGCGCGTGCTCACGCCGTGTTCGACACGAATGCCAAAGACGGGGAGTACCAAGTGAAAGTGTTCACTGGCGGCAGACTTACCTCGCAACCTCGATTTACAGTGAACGTCGGGACTTGGTTGAATGCCGTTGCATTCAGGGATCACCTGCAGGAACTCGTCAGGCGATGCTGGGCCATAAAAAGATCAAGACCATAGGCCTGCGCGACCTTAGACAGCGACAGCCACGCTCTCGACCACACCATCCTGAGGGCGTTGGCCAGACGCCGTCGCCAACGACAGAACTTTTCATGTTGGAGCTGCGCGTGTAATGCATCACAATGTGACCTATTAGGCTCGCAGCGGGAAAATACCGAGCACGCCGAAATTGTTTCGGATTGGGCAAGGATCGTCCGCGCGATTCGCAATCACAGCGTTTCACGCCACAGCAGCATCAATTTACGGGTATGAAATCACGTCAAGAAACTCTGGGAAGCGCGTCTCCCTCCGACAGGTTCGGAGGGCGTGTGGCGGCGTGCCTGACGGTGGGCACCGACGAACTGCCTGAAGCCCAACTCGCCCGACTTGAAGCTGCTCGAAGCCGCGCACTCGGGCGCAAGAAGAAGGCTTTGAGTCGCCCGATGCGATCAACGGCCCGCCGCATCCCATCGTGGCTGCAGTTGAGCTCTCGCGGACTGAAGCTTGCGACGGTGGTCCCGTTTGTTCTGCTCGCGGCGGGTCTCTGGACGATCGACACGGTCACCAGCGAGAACCTTTCAAGCGATATCGCGGAAGTCGAACTGAGGCTGTTGACCAGCAAGCTGCCGCTTGCCGCTTACACCGATCCAGGCTTCGCCGAGTTCGTGCGGCGCGATCGGCAGAACGCCGTCGCCGCTGCCGACGGGCCAACTTGAGCCTGTCGCTCCCGCCAAGTGAGCATCGTCGGTGATCTCACAGTGCAGCAGTGCCTTCAGGTGCCGGCACGCTGGCAGATCCGATCGAGATGCCCAATGACAAGCCGTGCTCACTCGTACACAAAAATGCCTGAAGCAGAACCGCTGAACAACGGTTCACACGTGCATCGATGGGCATGCCAACCCGGCTGCCATCGTCGACCGGGCATCGTGGGCCGCCCTGAAACTGAACGCTCCTCTCGAACCGCTTTGGCGACGGTGCGCTGGGCGTGCATCGGAGGATCAATGAAACGTCTCGTCATCATGAGCCCACTCATCTTGCTTGCAGCCTGCGCGAGTTCGGGCCTGTCAGCCAATGGGATTCACTCCCTCGAAGTGAGCAGCCCACATCGTTTCACCCTGCGTACGACAGCGATCCTGGAAGCGTCCAGACAATGTCGAGAGAACGGCAAACGAGTCGATATCCTTCAGGTGGATTCCAGTGGACTGACGCCCTTTACAAATCTGCCTGAGGCCGAAGCCGTGTTCCGGTGCGACTGAGGGTTGCGATTTCCGAAATGGCAGGGTTCGCCGCGGTCGATCTCTGTGAATACCGTAGTGCCGCCCAACAGATTTGTCTGATCATGATCGTTTGCTTTCGTTTCAACTTCGTCCTGGCGCTGTCGCTGGTGAGCGCCTCGGCCCTGAGCGCCACAACCCACGACGCGACCGAACTGAACGTCAAGTACCACGATGTTCAGAAGTGCACTGAGCGCACCCTGGGAAAGCAATGGGAAGCGCGGTATGGCATTGAAATGGCACTTAACCGCTGGGGTGCGATCGAAGCGACCGGCGCCTCCATTGACACGGCGCCGCAGGTCGTTCGCGTCACAGATCTTCGATGCCGGTACCAGAGCGATCTGGCCGGTGAACCGCGGCCTTGATGCTGGCTGGCAAGGTGATGGTGACGGGCGGAGAGCCCCTCTTCATGCGCGAATGTCGCGAGTTGTCGCCTCTGTTCACCCGAATTTGCACCCTGAAAGAATGCAGTGTCAAAACACGATGTGAAGTGATCAGACGCAAAAAAGCCCCGACTGGCGGGGCTTTAGAGCGCTTGCTGATGCACCGTGAAGTGATCTGAAAGCTATAGCTGGCGGAACCGGAGGGATTCGAACCCTCGATGAGGCTCTACACCCCATACTCCCTTAGCAGGGGAGCACCTTCGGCCACTCGGTCACAGTTCCTGAAAGAAGCCGCGATTATGCCAGCTTCCACGCAGCTTTCAAGCGGGCGGCTGATCCAGATCGAAGGCCTTGTGCAGCGCGCGCACGGCCAGTTCCATGTACTTTTCATCGATCACGACCGATGTCTTGATCTCGCTGGTCGAGATCATCTGGATGTTGATGCCCTCCTCGCTCAGCACACGGAACATCTTGCTGGCCACGCCCACGTGGCTGCGCATTCCGATGCCGACGATGCTGACCTTGCAGATCTTGGTGTCGCCGACGATCTCTGCCGCGCCGAGCGTGGGCAGCACTTTGGCCTTGAGCAGGTCCATCGCCTTGGCGAACTCGCCGCGATGCACCGTGAAGCTGAAGTCGGTTTTGCCGTCCTTGCTCAGGTTCTGAATGATGACGTCCACTTCGATGTTCGCATCGGCGACCGCACCGAGGATGTGATACGCGATGCCCGGCTTGTCGGGCACGCCGAGCACGGAAATCTTGGCCTCGTCACGGTTGAATGCGATGCCGGATACGACGGCTTGTTCCATTTTTTCGTCTTCCTCGAAAGTGATCAGCGTGCCGGACTTGGCCTCTTCAACGATGTCGATATCCCACGGCGTAAAGCTCGAAAGCACGCGCAGCGGCACCTTGTACTTGCCGGCAAATTCGACCGAGCGAATCTGCAGCACTTTTGAGCCGAGACTCGCCATTTCAAGCATCTCTTCGAAGCTCACCGTCTTCAGGCGGCGAGCGTCCGGCTCCACGCGCGGGTCGGTCGTGTAGACGCCGTCGACGTCGGTGTAAATCAGGCACTCGTGCGCCTTCATGGCCGCGGCAATGGCGACAGCCGACGTATCGCTGCCCCCGCGTCCCAGCGTTGTGATGTTGCCGGCGTCGTCGACACCTTGAAAGCCGGTGATGACGACGACGCGGCCGGCATCGAGGTCGGCGCGCACGCGCTCGTCGTCGATGCTCTCTATGCGCGCCTTGGTGTAGGCGCTGTCGGTGCGAACCGAAACCTGCCAGCCGGCATAGCTCACCGCTTCCATGCCCTCGGCCTGCAGCGCGATGGCCAGCAACGCCGACGAAGCCTGCTCGCCGGTCGAGGCAAGCATGTCGAGTTCCCGGTCGTGGCCGCGGCTGCCGGTCTGCTGAGATGCCAGCTCCTTGGCGAGACCGAGCAGGCGGTTGGTTTCGCCGCTCATGGCGCTGGGGACCACGACCATCTGGTGGCCGGCGCGCGCCCATTTGGCGACGCGCTTGGCGACGTTGCGGATGCGCTCGGTGGAGCCCATCGACGTGCCGCCGTATTTGTGAACGATCAATGCCATGGGTGAATTGGGAAGAGAAAGAAACCGGGCGCTAGGCCTTAGGCAAGGGCGCGGAATTGTACCAATGCAGGTGCTCGGACTGCCGCTCGGCAAAGCCGTCAGCGACCTTGATATGGATGCGATGGCCACGCGTGGTGCAGGCGGCAATCTGGTCGAGCAGTTGGTCGAGCTGCGACGCACTTGGCGCGCGCGCGTGCGACTCTCGCAACCAGTGGCGCAACACGTTCCCCTGGCGCGCGCGCGAGAGCGCTTGCAGTGCCGGGATGCGCGGCGGATTGCCGACCAGGACAAGGTCTTGCGCGCCCAGTTCTTTCAGGAGCTCTTGCGCCTCGGCAGCGTGCGCGGCACTGCGCGCAAAGGTCGACCGAAATTGCGGAAATGTCTGCACCAGCGCCGGCAAAAGAACAGCGCGAATCCGGTTGCGGGTGTAGCGCGCGTCGTCGTTGGTCGGGTCGTCGATCCAAGGCAAGCCGCGCGTTGCCAGCCAGGCGCGGATGTCTGCGGCCGAGACGCCGAGCAACGGGCGATGGATGGTCAAGCCCCGACGCACTGCGATGGCCGGCATGGCGGCCAAGCCCGGCAAGCCGGCACCGCGCGACAACGCCAGCAACAGTGTCTCGACCTGGTCATCGGCGTGGTGGCCGATGGCGATCGACCGGACCGACGGGCGCTCTGTGTGCGCACCGGCCATATCGTGAAACGAGGCATAGCGCGCATCGCGTGCAGTCGCTTCGGGACTGTCTCCCGCAGCATGACGTGCATCGACGTGTCGGCTGACAAACGGCACGGCCAACTGCGCGCAAACATCGGCGCAGTGCCGCTCGAAATCGTCGGCTGCAGCTTGCAGGCCGTGATGCACATGAAACGCGCGGACTCTCCCGGGCCAACGCGCAGCGCACGCCGCCAGAAGCGCAGTCGAATCAGCCCCGCCGCTGTACCCTACCGCCAGGGGCAGCGCCGGCTCGAACGCGGCGATAGCCTGCTCGAAGGCCTGTCCGGATGCAGTCACCTCGACACGCTGCGCGCCCTACTTGATGTCGGCTTTGGTATCCGAGAAACGGCCGTAGCTTTGCAGTCGGTCGTAGCGTCGATCGAGCAGTTCCTTGACCTTCAGGTCGCTGACCTGACGGAATGCGTCGTTGAGCGCGCGCTTCAGGAAAGCCGCCATCTGGCGGTGGTCGCGATGGGCTCCGCCGACCGGCTCGTTCACGATTTTGTCGACCAGCCCGAGGGCTTTCAGACGATGCGCCGTGATGCCCAGTGCATCCGCCGCTTCCTTCGCCTTGTCGCTCGTCTTCCAGAGAATCGAGGCGCAGCCTTCAGGGCTGATGACCGAGTAAATCGAATACTGAAGCATCACGAGCTGGTCGCCTACCGAGATCGCCAGCGCGCCGCCGGAGCCACCCTCGCCGATGATCGTGACGATGATCGGCACCTCGAGCTGCGCCATCTCGAAGATGTTGCGGCCGATGGCTTCGGACTGGCCGCGTTCTTCCGCATCGATGCCTGGATAAGCGCCCGGCGTGTCTACAAAAGTAAACACCGGCAACTTGAATTTCTCGGCGGTTTTCAATAGCCGCAATGCCTTGCGATAGCCCTCGGGCTTGCTCATGCCGAAGTTGCGCGCGGTGCGCTCCTTGGTGTCGCGACCTTTTTGATGGCCCAGCACCATGCACGGCGTGCCGTTGAAGCGGGCCAAGCCGCCTACGATCGACAAGTCGTCGGAAAAATGCCGATCGCCGTGCAGTTCGACGAAGTCGGTAAAGATTTCTCTGACGTAGTCGAGCGTGTAGGGGCGCTCCGGGTGCCGGGCAATCTTGGTAATTTGCCAGGGCGTCAGGTCGCTGTAGATGTCTTTGGTGAGTTGCTGGCTTTTTTTGCCCAGCTGATCGATCTCTTCAGAAATGTCCACCGCAGATTCGGTCTGGACATACCGCAGCTCTTCGATCTTGCCTTCGAGCTCCGCAATGGGCTGTTCGAAGTCGAGAAAAGTTCGTTTCGCCAACGTCTTCTCCTGTTATTCAATAGGCGACCGGTACCGGGTCGAGCGAGCGCCAAATATACCAAGTCGCGACGCTGCAATACGGCGCCCAGGCAACCGCCACCTCGCGCGCGTCGCTGCGACTGACCGGGTCACCCGAAAAGTAGTTGACGCTGATGCCGTTGAGCAGGCCCAGGTCGTCCAGCGGCAGCACGTTGGGCCGCATCAGATGAAAGATCAGGAACATCTCGGCCGTCCAGCGGCCGATGCCACGGATCGCGACCAGCTCTTCGATGATGAGTTCGTCCGCCATCGCGTTCCAGGCGTCCACATGCACTGCGCCGGCATCGAAGTGGATTGCGAGGTCGACCAGGTATTCGACCTTGCGCGCCGACAGACCGGCGCCACGCATGTCGTCGACCTTGAGCTTGAGGACATTCGCGGGCGTTATCTTGCGCGGCAGCGCAGCGAACTTGTCCCATACCGCCTGGGCGGCCGGAACCGCGATCTGCTGGCCAACAATGCTGCGCGCGAGCGTCGTGAAAGCATCCCCACGTGATTCCAGACACGCATCGCCGAAGCGAGGAATAAGCCGCTTCATCACGCGGTCTTTCCTGGCGAGATGTTTACAGGCTTCTTCCCAGTAATCGGGTGTAAAAATCTCGACAGGCGGTGGTTTCTTTGGCGAAGGCATGGGCGCTCGGGTTGCTTCTTCTTTGCGTTCTATTGAGCTGCGGCCCAAGTCGTGCCGGTGGGGGAATCTTTCAGCGCGATCCCCTGCAAAAGCAAGTCTTTTCGAATGCGGTCAGCTTCAGAAAAGTTCTTCGCGTCCTTGGCCGCAGTACGTTGGGCGATCAGCATCTGAATGGCCGCAGCGTCGAGCGAACCGCCAACTTGTTGATACCCAGCTTGGAGAAAAACCTTGGGCTCGCCCTGCAGCAATCCGATCGTGCCGGCCAATGCGCGCAGCAGGCCCGCGACCTCAGTCGACTTGGTACGGTTAACTTCGCCCGCAAGGTCGAACAGCACGGCGACTGCCTCCGGCGTGCCGAAGTCTTCGTCCATCGCAGCCTTGAAGCGCGTGGCGTGCGGCTGGTTCCAGTCGATGGCAGCGTCCGCAGGCGGGACCAGATCAAGCGCGGTGTACAGGCGCTTAAGGGAATTGCGTGCATCGTCCAGATGCACGTCGCTGTAGTTGAGGTCGCTACGGTAGTGCGTGCGCACAAGAAAAAAACGCAACGTTTCGGCGTCGTATTTTTCCAGCACTTCGCGGATGGTGAAAAAATTGCCCAGGCTCTTGGACATCTTCTCGTTGTCAACACGCACGAAGCCGTTGTGCACCCAGAAACGCGCCAGCGGTTTGCCATGCGCGCCTTCGCTCTGCGCGATCTCGTTCTCGTGGTGCGGAAACTGCAAGTCCACGCCGCCTCCGTGGATGTCGAAGGTCTCGCCAAGCGTGGCGCAGCTCATGGCCGAGCACTCGATGTGCCAGCCGGGCCGGCCCACGCCGAACACGCTATCCCATTTGGCGTCGTCGGGCTCGGCCGGCTTGGCGGCTTTCCAGAGCACGAAGTCGAGAGGATCGTTCTTGCCGTCGAGCACTGCAACGCGTTCACCGGCATGCAATTCGTCGAGCGACTTGCCCGAGAGCTTGCCGTAGCCGGGAAACTTGCGCACTGCGTAATTCACATCGCCATCGGCCGAGCGGTAAGCCAGCCCCTTGTGTTCCAGCGTGCGAATGATGTCGAGCATCTGCGGAACATAGTCCGTCGCGCGCGGCTCGATCGTCGGAGGTTCGATCCCGAGGGCGCCGATGTCCTGGTGCATAGCCACTACGGTCTCTTCGGTCAGCGCCCGGATGGTGATGCCCCGTGCCAGCGCGCGCGCGATGATCTTGTCGTCGATGTCGGTGATGTTGCGCACGTAGGTCACGGCGTAGTCGCTCGCACGCAGCCAGCGTTGCACCACGTCGAAGGCCATCATCATCCGCGCGTGGCCGATATGGCACAGGTCGTACACCGTCATGCCGCAAACGTACATGCGGACATGGCCCGGCTGTAGCGGCGAAAATTCTTCCAGCTGACGCGATAGCGTGTTGTAAATGCGCAGGCTCATGGAGACTCGGAAAGCATCGGACTTACGGCCGGCCGGAGCGGGTGCGCAAGGGTAATTTTCAGGGGTGAAGGTGGGGTTGCACCGGAGGCTGGAAACGACCCCTCGGCTACAATCGGTCTCAGTATAAACGGCCGCCGCCGCATATTTTTCGGGTGTTTTTCGAGCTTGCTGCAAGGCGCTCGACCCCCCTACCTCCCGAGGCTTCATGAAGCACTTCGCGCTCTCCCCCTCCAACGCCATCCTCCCCATCTTCCGTCTTCTTTCTGCACCTTTCGTTGCCATGCTGCTGTGCCTGACGGTCTGCCCAGCACACGCCGACGACTACGGCGACGTCAACCAGTTGCTGCGGCAAGGCAAGGTACCTGAAGCACTGACCAAGGCCGACGCTTACATCGCCGGCAAACCACGCGATCCGCAGATGCGCTTTTTGCGCGGCGTGATCCTGACCGAACAGGGCAAGCAAGCCGACGCCACGGCCGCCTTCACCAGTCTCACGCAGGACTTCCCGGAACTGCCCGAGCCGTACAACAACTTGGCTGCGCTCTATGCATCGCAGAGCCAGTTCGACAAGGCACGTGCCGCCCTCGAAATGGCGATCAAGCTGAATCCGGGCTATGCGACGGCCTACGAAAACCTCGGCGACGTGTATGCCCGTCTCGCAATTCAGCAGTACGTGCACGCGCAGCAGTTCGCGTCGACCAATCCGAGCGTGACGTCGAAGCTGAAGACGGTTCGCGAACTGTTCGGGCCGGCCACGACGAGCGCAGACCCGGCTCAATTGCCAGCGGCGCCTGTGACCGTCAAGAAGCCGGTGCGCGCAAAGTAGACTTTTCTGTTCGCAGGTGCGCTGGCTACGGCCGGATGCACGCTTCCCGATTCATCTTCTCACCGGACAGATCATGGTTACAAACACACGTACAGCAGGTGCCCGTTCGCGCCGCACTGCTCTCTTGCTTGCAGCGTCGCTAGCCGGCTCGATCGCCTTTTCAAGCGCGGCTTGGGCGCAATCCGCACCACGCGTCAAGCTCGCCACGTCGGCCGGCGACATCGTCGTCGAGCTCGATCAAGCCAAGGCACCGAAGACGGTCGACAACTTTCTGCAATACGTCAAAGAAAAACATTACGACGGCACGGTGTTCCATCGTGTCATCGACGGCTTCATGATCCAGGGCGGCGGCTTCACTGCGAACATGCAGCAAAAGCCGACGCGCGCACCGATCGCGCTGGAGGCCGCCAACGGCCTGAAGAACGACAAGTACACCATCGCGATGGCGCGCACCGGCAACCCTGACTCGGCCACATCGCAATTTTTCATCAACGTCAAGGACAACGCGATGCTGAACGCTCCCAACCCGGACGGCCATGGCTACACCGTGTTCGGCAAGGTCGTTGCCGGCACTGAAGTCGTCGACAAGATTCGCGCCGCACGAACCGGCACCAAGGGCGGCATGGAGAACGTGCCACTCGATACCATCACCATCCAGTCGGCCAGTATCGTCAAGTGACCGGCGTGACCCAACTTTTTTGAAGGAGCCATCATGAGCAACCCCCAAGTCGAACTGCACATCAAGAACTACGGCGTCGTCACGCTCGAACTCGACCGCGCCAAGGCGCCGAAGTCGGTCGACAACTTTCTGGCTTACGCCAAGAAGGGTCACTACGACAACACGGTATTCCACCGCGTGATCCCCGGCTTCATGGTTCAGGGCGGTGGCTTCGAGCCCGGCATGACCCAGAAGCCGAGCGGCGCCGAGATCGAGAATGAAGCCAACAACGGCCTGAAGAACGACAACTACACCGTCGCGATGGCACGCACCAGCGCGCCGCATTCGGCTACGGCGCAATTCTTCATCAACGTGTCCGACAACGCATTTTTGAACCACACGGCACCCTCGGCGCAAGGCTGGGGCTACGCTGTGTTCGGCAAGGTCATCGCCGGCAAGGAAGTCGTCGACAAGATGAAGGCCGTGAAGACCGGCCGCAAGGGCTTTCATGACGACGTTCCGCTCGAAGACGTCGTCCTTGAAAAGGCTGTCATCACAGCGGAATAAGCGGACGGACAGACCAGGCGGAGCAAGCGGCACGATGCGTTGGGCGGCGATCGCATGAACCCATTGAGCTCCTCGTCGACGTTCCCCGAAATCATCGCGCCCGTCGGATGGCGGACCGTCGACCTCATCTCCGACCTGCACCTGCAGGCTGGAGATGCCGCAACGCTCGAAGTGTGGCGCGGGTACCTGCAGACCACGTCGGCTGACGCACTGTTCATCCTCGGCGACCTGTTCGAAGTCTGGGTCGGCGACGATGCTGCGACGCAGCCCGGCTTCGAGGCAGAGTGCGCCGAACTGCTGCGCCTTACCGCCGAGCGCTTGCCCGTGTATTTCATGCATGGCAACCGCGACTTTTTGGTCGGCGCCGGGCTGGCAGCACAGGCGAACTTCATCTTGCTCGAAGATCCCACGGTGCTGGTGCTCCACGACGAACGCTGGCTTTTGAGTCATGGCGATTTGCTTTGCCTCGACGACACTGACTACCTTGCGTATCGCGCACAGGTACGGAAGCCGGAATGGCAAAGTGCAGTGCTGGCCAAACCGCTGGCTGAACGCCGCGCGCTGGCGAGATCGATGCGCGCGCAGAGCGAAGACCATAAGCGTGGACCTGACGTGGTGTGGGCCGATGTCGATGCCACTGCCGCACGCGACTGGCTGCGGCAGGCTCATGCCCGCACGCTGGTTCATGGTCACACCCATCGGCCGGCAGAGCACGATCTTGGCGATGGACTGCGTCGTGTCGTTTTGAGCGACTGGGATGCCTCAGCGCACCCGCCTCGCGCGCAAGTGCTCTGCCTGTCGATCGCGGGCGCTCAGCGCGTTGATCTGCGCTGATCGGCGTTGACCTCTGATGTTTCGCTGGTTGCGCCGTCTTCGCGCCCTTCCCTCCATTCCCGACGCTGCATGGCAGGGCACGCTGGCGCGCTATCCATTTTTGAACGACCTTTCCGACGCCGAGCGAGACAGCTTGCGCACGCTCACTGCTGGCTTCTTGAGCGAGAAGGAATTTCACGGTGCGCACGGCTTTGCGATCACCGACGAAGTCGTGCTTGCCATTGCCGCTCAGGCCGTCTTGCCGTTGCTGCACCTGAAGGGCGGACTAACCTGGTACGACGACTTCGTCGGCGTTGTGGTGCACCCGTCTGAAGTGGTCGCACAGCGCACGACCACCGACATGGCCGGTGTGGTTCACGAATACGAAGAAGTGGTCGCAGGGGAAGCCATGGACCGCGGCCCGGTGATGCTCAGTTGGCAAGACGTGCTCGCCAGCAGCATTACCAGCGACACCGGCTACAACGTCGTCATTCACGAGTTCGCACACAAGATCGATATGCGCAGCGGCGTTGCAGACGGCTGTCCGCCGCTGCCTGCGGGCTTTGCCGGGACAGCTAACGCGCGGGAGGCGCGAGGCGCATGGCTCGGCGCGCTTCAGTCGGCTTATGAAGTCTTTCGAGAACAGACCATCGTCGCCGAGCGATTCGGAGGCGCGCCGCCGTGGCTCGACGCATACGGGGCCGAGTCGATCAGCGAGTTCTTCGCGGTCGCGTGCGAGGCGTACTTCGTGAACAGGGTTCGCTTCGCCGAAGAGTTTCCGACGTTGCTCGCGCTGTTCGATGAATTTTTCTTAGCCGGTCAGGCCGATCGGGCCTGACCTCGGCTGACCGTTACTTGCGCAGCAGCGCCTTCAACGCGTTCTGCAAACGACGGGCGGCTGCAGCATCGTGCGGCATTGCCAGCACCTTGCTTGCGTCCAGACCCCAGGTTTGCGCCGGGGCAGGATCGCCACGCTTGGTGAGCAACTTGAGTTGCAGTGCGCGGCGTGCATCGAGCTGATCGGCTGGCGTCGGAACCTCCGCCGCCATCTCGAGACGCAGCAAAGCTTCGGACGCTTCATCTGCCTTGGCTGCAGGCGCGCCAGCCAACGACTGCGACCAGGCAGTTCGCACCGCTGGCGACACAGCCCGACCCAGTTCCTGCACCGAGGGCAGCTGCGACGCGTCGCGCTTTTCCCATGCGCTCATCACTTGCGACAACGCCTCGCCGTGCGCTTGTGCTGCAAGTTTGCGCAGCGCCATGTCGGCGCGTTCGAGCGCCTCGCGTTGCGCGCGGAATGCGGCATCGCCGAGACGCGGACCCCGGTCTTCGAAGCGAGGAGCGCGGTCGCCAAAGCGATCGCCGCCACGGGCATCGCCCGAGCGCGGTCCACGATCGTTCGAACCACCGGGGCCGCCGGGGCCACGTGAGTCGCGGCGGTCGCCGAACTTGCCACCGCCGCGCGGAGCAGGCGCGACATCGCCTCGCTTGCTGCCGGGGCGATCGTCGCCGCGGCGTGCTGCCACCACGGGCTTGGGGGCAGGCTTGGGCGGTGCGGCGGGCTCGACTGGCTCGACCGACGCTGATTCCTCCGCAACTTCTTCCGCACGCACTTCGTTGTCGGCGCGCGAGGAGGCGTCCGAACTGTCGGCGGGTGCGATCAGGTCGCGCGGGCCAGCAGGCGCAGTCGCAACCTCCGGCACTTCACTTTGCGCCTCGGCAGCGACCTCGCGGCCGCCTTCGAGCGCAGCATCGGCCGGCGGCGTGCTGAGCTGCGTGCTCTCGCCGAATTCCGACGCAGCCTGTTCGACGCCGATCTGTTCGGTCGCACCGACATTGGGGCCGTCTGGTCCCTCGATCGGCGCCGCATGGATTGCGGCAGGCGCCGGTCGCACGGGTGCCGGTGGCGGGGCTGGCGGCGGCGCTTCACCGCGAATCGCCCCCTCGAGGCGAGCAATCGCAGCGCGGATCTTCTGGACTTCGCCGGCGGCGTTGGCAGCATCGAGCGCCTTCGACGCGTCGAGCACGTAGCGGTCGTGGTCGCTCATGGCCGAGGAGGCTTTTTCGCGCTCTGCCGTCTTGCGATTGAAAGCGTCGTCGATCGGTGCGCGGAACGCATCCCACAGCTTTTGTTCATGACGACGATCGAGCGGTACGGTTTGCGCTTCGGCCTGCCAGCGCTGCTGCAGCGCCTTGACCGCGTCGATGCGCAACATCGGCTGTCCGCCGAGTTCGGTGGCTTCGGCAATCATGGCTTGACGCCGATCGACACTCTCTTTTTGAGCCGACTCGAACGGTGCACGCGCTGCGTCGAACGCTGCGTTCCAGAGCGGTTGCAGTTCGGCAAACACTTTCTCGCCGATATGGCCGGCATCGCGCCAACGGTCAGCGAACTGGTGAAGCGCGCGGCTGTGCGCCTTCAAGTCCGATGCGTCGGCATGCGCCTCTGCCCATCCCTTGACTTCGTCGATCAACGCGATGCGCTGGGCACGGTGTTCCGCGGCATCCGCGCGCACCTTGTCGAGCCAGGCTTCCACCACCTTGTGCGCTTCGTTGCACGCTTCGTCGAATCGCTTCCACAACCCGTGATTCGGCACGCCACCCTGGTCGGCCTGCTTCCACTGGTCGCGCAATGTGCGCAGGGTCTCCTGCATCTTGCGGCCACCCAGGGCCTGGCCTTCGGGGCGCTTCAGCAAACCTTCCGCCCGAGCGACCAGGTCTTCGCGAACCTTGTCGGCGCTCCAGCGCTGCCAGCCTTCGAGTTCGCCCGCAGCCACCAGGGCGGTGTGCACTCGTGCTTCCAGCTCGGATTCGACCTGCTTGCCGTGTTGCTTCAGCACGATGCGCAAGGCGGCGGCGGCGCCGGCGCTGGCTTTGCCATGTCCTTCTGCAGTTTCCTGTTCGAGCTTGACCAGCGCAGCCAGAACGGCTTCTTGCGCTGCGGCACGCACGGAGGGATCGACCTTCGGCGCTGCAGCCTTTGCCGGCGCTGCCTTGGGAGCGATGGCTTCGCCGCGTGCGGCGCGCAGCTCATCTGCCCACACCAAGACTGGCGGCAGCGGTGCTGCAGCATCCGCGGCTGCAGCCTGTGCCTGCATCAGTGCGCTATGAAAAGCATCGGAGACGACGAGCAACTGGGCCTTCGAGGCATCGAGTTGCGGTGCAAAGCGCGCGTCGAGACTGTTCCAGTTGCCGTCGGCGGCAATTGCATCGGCCTGCTCTTTCCAGTGGACGACGTCACCGCGGAGGCCTTCTTCTGCTGCCTGCGCGTCGTTCCATGATTTGGTCGACAGCACTTCGAAGCGCTGCGCCAGCAGCACGGCCGCTTCACGGTGCACCTGGGCGCGGTGCTGTAAGTCTTCAATGCCCTTCACGCGCTCGGCCAATTGGCTCTTAAAGCCAGTGAGCGGCTCGCGAGACAAGGGCGCGCCGGCCTTGGCCGCGTCGCGTTGCCAGGCCAGCGCATCGGCGATGTTGAGTTTGGGCTGCGCCAACAGCGCCTGCGCCTTCTGCGCCCATTCGGCGCCGATGGCTTCCTGGCCCTTGGCGCGTTTGAGTTCGTCGAGCTTTTCGCGCAGCAAGCGGGCCGCGCCTTTGTCGCGACCGCTCAGTTCCTTGAACACCTCCTGCATTTGCTCGGTCGAGGGATTGCCCGCGAGCCAGTCACGGATGCGGCCCGCTCTCTCGCCAGAGGTGGACGCCGTGAAAGCGCCGCCGGTGAGGTTGTCGAGGGCCTGAAGATCGTGGGGCTTGGAAGAAGTTGAAGTCACTGCGCGAAGAACGTTTTGTCTTGTTGAATTGGATAAGCAAAGGCGCCGGCAAAGGCCGGCGCACATCGCATTTTCACCGACTTGGCGATGAGGGGTCTACCGGGTCGCCAGATTGAGCTCTGCGCCGGGCTTCCAGTTGGCGTCTGCAGCCCGCGTTCGCACCGCGCCGAGGAAGAGCCGATCGCTCGGCACCTTCTGTTCCAGCAGGTAGTCACGCACCACCGCACCACGCTCGACGGCGAGCTTGCGCATCGTTTCTTCGTCGGCGGTGACGCTGGCCATCAGCAGGTCTTCCATCTCTTTGAGCGGCAGATCTTTTGCAAGACCGACCATGTTGCGCGGCTTGGTGATGTCGGCGCGCTTGTATACCGCGGTGAGCAGCGCGGGGTATTCGGCATCCGTCACGGGGGGTACGGCAGCCGCCGAGTCCGCCGCGGTGTCTGCGCCGGCCGCATCCGTCACCGTGCTCGCACCCGTATTCGCAACGGCGCGCGCCGCCCCGCGGCGCTTTTCAGCCTGGGCCAGTTGCCGCAGGCGCTGACGCTTGAACGCTTCGGCTTCTTTGTCGAGGCTCGATGTGCCCACCACGGTCATCTGCAAGCCCGGCCGGTCCGTCAGCGCCTTGGCCACCTTGTCCAGGCCCTGTCTCGCACTGTCCGAGAGCGCCAAGCTGCCGGCGTCGAACGTGATGGTGCTCGACTCACCGCTGCCGCCGCCCAGGCCGCCGGTGAGCAGGCTGAACGGCGACGTGACCGCCTTGACGATCAGATTGACCAGCGCCTTCCAGATCAGCGGTCCTACGCTGAACTGCGGGTCGTTGATGGAGCCCGACAACGGCAAATCGACATTGATGACGCCATTGCGGTCAGCCAGCAGCGCGACCGCGAGCCGCACCGGAAGGCTGTTCGGCGCGCCCTGCACTTCCTCGCCGAACTGCAGTTGGTTCAACACCATGTTGTTGGTCGCGGTGAGTCGGCCATCGGGCGCGATCTTGTAGTTGACCTCGAGGCTCAGCTTGCCGCGCTCGATGTTGTGGCCGGCGTAGCGCACGGAGTACGGCGACAGCGGCGGCAGGTCGAGGTCGCGCATCTTTCCGGTGATGTCGAGTTCGAGCGGCTTAGCTAACGGATTGAGTTTGCCGACGATTTCGAGGGATGCCGTCTGCTCGGCCTTGCCGCGAAGCTCCAGGTCGGCCAGCGCGGGAGTTTCACCTGCGCCGGTTTCCGGCTGCGACGAAAAAGCGCTGAGTTTGCCGGTGAGTTCGGTCAGGTCGGCCGAGTAGTTCGGCTTGACGAACTGGTCGGTGAAGTCGACCTTGCCGTTGATCAGGCTCATCGGGCCGAAACGGATGATCGGCTTGGGGCCAGTCGACGCGTCGCTCACCTGAGGCGTTGAGGCGGCCGCCTTCGGCGCCGCAGCAACCGGATCGCCACCGACCCTCTCTTCGGCCGAGATCGTCCGGCCGGACGACGTGGCGGGACGCACCGCTGTGGTCGTCGTGCCACCACCGGGTTTACGTGTCGTGACCGCCGCGGCTGGAGCGGCTGCTGTGCCTGGCGTAGCTGGCGTGGCCGCAGCCGGCGCGACAGCTGCCCCGTTCGGCGTTGCCGAGCCCGAGGCGACCTGCTCCGGCGATTTGGCGAGATCCTGCAAATTGATGCGGCCTGTCGGGTCCACGATGACGCGCGCAAAAAAGTCGGTCAGCGTGGTTTCACGCACATCGACACCCAGCGCCGCACCGGGCGCCATCGTCACCTGGAGCCCGCGCAGGCTCAAGGCTTTCCAACTGAGCAACTGATTGGTGCGGTCGATGCCAGGTGTCTGCGTCAGGCTCGCACTGTTGGCGCGAAAGTCTTCGAGTGCGCTGTCGCCTGCCAGCTTCAGGCTCATGCCGGCCGGCGCCGCGGCGTATTTCACCGTGCCACTGTAGCTCGCATAAGCACGCCGGATGTCGACGTTGAGCGCGTTGGCGTAGTACGCCTTGAAGGCGTGCGCGGGGAAGGCCGCCACTTCGACGCGCCCTTCGGCCGAAAGCGGCTTCAGCACGAGATTGCCCTTGTAGTCGAAGCGGCCCGCGTCGGCGCGACTGCCGGCCACCGCGATGTGCCCCGAAACCTCAAGCGGCGACACGGTCGCGGTATTGGGTGCGATCTCCTGGGCGCTCACTTTGAGAGCAGTCAGTTCGATGGCCACCGGCGTGCTGCCGGCCTTGTCTGAATAAGACACTGCTCCGTTGTCGACCGCCAGGGTGGCGATGGTCAGCGCCCAGGGCGTGGCGTCGGCCGCCGGCGTTCCGCGCTTGGCCGATGCGTCGACCGGCTTGGGCGCCGCCACTTTGGCTACGTCCGCTTCCTTGTTGGATGCCGCCGGCGCTTTCAACCAGCGCTCGAACATCCAGCGCTTTTCGTTGTCGCGCTCGACCACCACCTTGGGGTTGGTCGCGGTGAAGGATGCGATGGCGAGCGTGTGCTTCGTCATGTCGACTTCGGCATCGGTCAACTCGAAGCGCCCGACGCTGGCGACTGCTGCTTTACCTTGCGTCAGTGCCAGACCGTCGAGCGCCAGACGAACCGCCTTGAACTTGAGTTCCGGTTTGGTCCACGCCACGTCGATCTGCCCGCTCAGCTTGCCGTCCACCGTTGGCTCGAGGCTTTGCGCGAGGTACGGTGCTGCCAGCGAAAGCGGCAACGCCTCCACATCCGCCTGCACGGTGGCGGTCTTGTCGGTGGCATCGCCCTTGAACTTGAGGTGCGCGCCGGCCAACGTCATCGAACCGCTGAAGGGTGCCGCCGTCGCCATCGGCCACGTCACCGCGGTCGCCTGCAGGGCCAACTCGCTGGCATCAATCGCGGCGGCTGGCTGCGTGGTGGCGTCGCGCCAACCGACATTGCCGCCGTTCAGCGCAACCTTGTCGACTTGCACCTTCCAGCCCGGTGCCGGCGCGTTGGTGCTGGCTGCGGCGCTGGCAACCGCTACCGGAGGCACGACCTTCTCCGTCGCACCGGTCGCAGGGTCGGTCGCCAGAAGATTGAGGTGGCCTGACGCATCGCGCGCCACCACCAGACGCGGTGCGGTGAGCGACACCTCGCCCAGATGCACGATACGGTCCAGCGGTCGCACATCGGCGAGTTCGACTTTGAGCGAGTCGAAGCCGAGCAAGTCGCGTCCCTTGCCATCGGCCAGCTTCGTACCGTGCGCTTCGATCGTGCCGCTCAGCTTGAGCCCGGCCGTGGCGGTCTGCTCGAAGTCGATCTTGAGGTCGGCATCGAGCGTGCCGGCTTGCAGCTTGACCGGCGAGCCGGCAGGGATGTATCCAAGGTACGGCGCCAGATCGAGTCCCTTGAACTGGAGCTGCGCGTCGGTCTTGCGGTTGTCTGCGAACGGCGTGCTGAACGCGGTCGAATCGAACTCGCTGCCGTTTAGCACGAACGCGAGCTTGGGCTCGGTCTTGATCTCCCGCTTGGAAGCCAGATTGCTCAGAAATGGGACGTTGAGCACCAAGTCGCGCAATGTGTGCGTGCGCTTGACCGTCTGGTCGTCGAAGTCGACCGAGCCGCCGGAAATCGCAATGTTGTAGATAGCGAAGCGCGGCGGGTCGCTCTTGGGCGCCGCAGGGACACTTGCGAGTTTGGCGAGGATGTCGTCGATGTCGTATCTACCGTCGGCCAGGTGGGTCAGCTTGACGACCGGCGACTCGACGCGGACGGCGTCGATCACCGGTGCCAACCTCAAGACTGACTGGAGTTCCGCGTCGGCGTACAGCCGAGCCACTTGGAACTGCGGCTGGCTACCGTCAGCAGTGGCGATGCTCAGATCGTCGACTGTCAGTTCCAGCGTCCACGGCTTGAAATCTATTTTTCCGACAGTTACTTTTCGACCCAGCTTTTCACTGGCGATCTTTTGAATCTGGCTTTTCGCAATCGGCGGCACCGCCAACCAGGCGACGAGCCATAGGCCGAGCACCGATGCCAAAGCGACGATCCCGCGTCGCACCCACTTATTTTGTCTTAGCGATGCAGCATTCATTTGAAGTGAGTGTGCCGCAAAGGCTTTGTCGTTCCCATTGCCATTCCAGAAGCAAGAAAGCCCGGTGGCAGGACATGGTGTCTTGCTACCGGGCTCGATGGCGGGCACGAGGCTCATGCCATCTTTTCGCTCGACCGGAAGTTCAATCGTTCCGACCAAGCTGGCGGCAAGAGATTGCCACCAAGAGTGCCTCTATCGCTGGACCGCCGAATTGTTCTTTGGTCACTGGACTTTGGCGATGCCAAAATTAACTGGCTTTTGCAGATTAGGCCCTGCCCCGAGTCAATGCAAGTCGCATTTTCAATTTCTTGCAAACCGCTATTAGCAGCAATACTTTGGATTTACTCACCACGGTTTGTTAGACTGATTTTAGAATAACATACCTAGGCGTTATTCTTGACCGTGTATTTAGCCACTCCTAGAATCCGCTTCTCCCGTGATGCCAAGCGCCCGGGCCTCCATGAAATCCGCCGCCGAACTTCTCGGCTTGATCAGGCGCCCGCGCTCCCTCCTCCTCGCGCGGGCCTGATTTGTACCAATCCAGCGATTTCGCCTTTTGTACCGGTTCTCCGCCCCTCGGGGTGAACCGCCAGCAGGCGCCGCACAGAAAGGAAGAGCGATGAAACTGGCATTCGAAGCCACAGCCCAAGGATTCAGGACATTCGTGTCCGACGTGGCCGACGGTTTTTTCGAGATGACCCACAACGGTTTTGCGTTGGTAGGACTGGCCATAGTGTTTGCGGCCATAGCCCTTGTAGCGCGGCCCGACTTGCGTGAACAAGGCGAAGAGCAGCTCATGAGCTGGCTCCAGTCGCGCAAGCCCGTGCCCGCCGTGCCTGAAGTCCTCGTGAGCGATCTCGATCCCACCGCAATCGAGCGCACGACGGCGACCAGTCCGCTCGACTTGCCCAAGCAGCAAGCCGCAGTGGCTTACTGGCTCAGCAAGAAATACCGCGTTGCAGCAGAGCCCTTGAGCGCACTCGTCGCCGAGGCCTATGACCTCGGCAAGCGAAGCAAGCTCGATCCGACTTTGATCCTAGCGATCATGGCCGTCGAGTCCAGCTTCAACCCGTTTGCGCAGAGCCAGGTTGGCGCTCAAGGTCTGATGCAGGTCATGACGCGGGTGCACGGCGATAAGTACGAGAGCGCCGGCGGCACGCTGACGGCGTTCGATCCGGTGACCAACATGCGTGTAGGCGTCAAGGTGCTGCAGGAATGCATCGCGCGCGCCGGTTCGCTCGAAGGCGGCTTGCGTTATTACGTGGGCGCGGCCAACCTAGAAGACGACGGCGGCTATGCTGGCAAGGTCTTGGCCGAGCACGGACGGCTGCGTCAGGTCGCCGACGGGCGCTCGCCACCGACAACGACCGCACCCACCCCAGCCTTGCGTGCACAAGCGACACCAGCCCCGGCTCCCTTGGCAAAACCCGCCGAAGCTGCCGCAGACAAGCTGGCCTTGCTGGGCGATTTGTAGGCGATGCGGCGCTCCTGGGCGCTGAATCTTTCATCGTCGGCTACACTCGCGCGGTACGCGACTGGCGATAGGCGCACCCTACTTCGGGGTCTTGCGCTGACGTGGAATACCACTGGGAAGCGTACCGCCTGCGGCCTTCAGCAGGTGTTCAGCCGTTCGCCTGGGCAGCCCTTGTTTGGTTGAAGAACAAGGACATCGTCTTCAAAGGACTGCCATGTACCCGCGCAATATTCTGGTCGAACAGACCGATCCTGAAATCTGGGCTGCTATCCAGGCCGAGAACGCTCGCCAGGAACAGCACATCGAGCTGATCGCGAGCGAAAACTACGCTTCACCTGCCGTCATGCAGGCGCAAGGCTCACAGCTCACCAACAAGTACGCTGAAGGCTATCCTGGCAAGCGCTACTACGGCGGCTGCGAGTTCGTGGACATCGCCGAACAATTGGCCATCGACCGTATCAAGCGGATTTTTGGCGCCGACGCTGCCAATGTTCAGCCGCATTGCGGCGCCTCTGCCAACGAAGCCGTGATGCTGGCCTTTTTGAAGCCGGGCGACACCATCATGGGCATGAGTCTGGCCGAAGGCGGTCACCTGACGCACGGCATGCCGCTCAACATCAGCGGCAAGTGGTTCAACGTGGTGAGCTATGGGCTCGACGCCAAGGAAGAGATCGACTACGACGCCATGGAGCGCAAGGCGCGTGAGCATCTGCCCAAGCTCATCATTGCCGGCGCCTCGGCGTATTCGCTGCGCATCGATTTCGAGCGCTTCGCCAAGGTGGCGAAAGACATCGGTGCGATCTTCATGGTCGACATCGCGCACTACGCCGGTCTGGTCGCAGCGGGCGTGTACCCCAACCCGGTCCCCTTCGCGGATGTCGTTACCTCGACGACGCACAAAAGCCTGCGCGGCCCGCGCGGCGGCATCATCCTGATGAAGTCGCAGCATGAAAAAGCCATTAACAGCGCGATCTTCCCTGGCTTGCAAGGCGGTCCACTGATGCACGTGATCGCAGCCAAGGCCGTTGCCTTCAAGGAAGCCATGACGCCCGAGTTCAAGGCTTACCAGCAGCAGGTCGTGAAAAACGCGCAGATCGTCGCCGAAACGCTAACCGAACGCGGCTTGCGCATCGTGAGCGGCCGCACCGAAAGCCACGTCATGCTGGTCGACCTGCGCGCCAAGGGAATCACCGGCAAGGAAGCCGAAGCGGTACTCGGCAGCGCGCATATGACGATCAATAAGAACGCCATTCCCAACGACCCTGAAAAGCCCATGGTGACCAGCGGCGTTCGCATCGGCACGCCGGCCATGACGACGCGCGGCTTCAAGGACGAAGAGGCGCGCCAGACAGCCCATCTGATCGCCGACGTGCTCGAAAACCCACGCGATGAAGCGAACATCGACGCGGTACGCGTCAAGGTGCATGCGTTGACCAGCCGCTTCCCGGTCTACAGCTGAACATGCGCACGGTGACCGCATGAAATGCCCTTTTTGCGGTCACCTCGAAACGCAGGTCGTCGAGACCCGTGTTTCAGAAGATGCGGACTTTGTGCGCAGGCGCCGTCAGTGCGCCGACTGCGACAAGCGCTTCACCACCTACGAGCGGCCGGAGGTCAACTTTCCTGCGGTCGTCAAAAAAGACGGCAGCCGTGCCGACTTCGATTCGCGCAAGGTTCGTGCGTCGATGGTGTTGGCGCTGCGCAAGCGACCAGTGAGCATCGAGCAAATCGACAGTGCCCTTATGCGCATCGAGCAAAAGCTGCTGTCCAGCGGGTTGCGGGAGATCGACTCGGCCAAGGTCGGCGAACTGGTCATGCGCGAACTCAAGCGGCTCGACAAGGTTGCTTACGTCCGCTTCGCGTCGGTGTATCGGAGCTTTGAAGACGTGGATGAATTCAGGCAGTTGCTGCGCGACATTTAGTGGCGCATCTGTAGCGCATCAGTAGCGCATCGACGTTACCAAACGTCGTTTTCTTCTGCCAACTTCGTCAATTCGAGTTTGCAAAGATTCTAAAAGGTCGCATCTGCATCGAACCAGCCCGATCGTCCATCTAGATTGACCGGCGAGGCATTTTTGCCTCCTTCTTTCGTGTAACGGCCCGTAGCATGCGGGCCCTATGCGACGCATATCCTTACTCACCGCCTATTCGTCAAAGTCGACTCACCTCGTCTCTGGCTTCACGGCCATCGAGTTGATGGTTGTCGTGTCGATCGCCGGAATACTGGCCGCGCTCGCCGCGCCGAGCTTCCGTAGCGTCATCGAAAACTACCGCGTCCGACGCGCTACCGAAGACCTCGTCTCCACCATCTACCTGGCGCGCGCGGAAGGCATCAAACGCGGTGGCGGCGTTGTGCTTCGCAAGGCTGGCGCAGCGAATTGCAGCGGCGCGACTCAAATCGAGCAGTGGGATTGCGGCTGGTTCGTCTTTGTGGACTCGAACGGCAACAAGCTCATCGACCCGGGTGAAGAAACGATTCAGACCGCGCCCGCGGCGACGGGCGTCTCCATCACCTTCACTTTGCACAACGCGCTGGCCTCTGTCGACCGCTGGGGACAGTTCAGCGGTGCCGGCGCGTTCGGCTTTATCGTGCGGCCCTCTGGCAACACATCGGCCGCCAGTACAACGGCGCTGTGCATGAGCAGCGGCGGTCGTCTGGCAACACGCAAAGGGGTGACCTCATGCCAGGCCTGAAACGACAAAGCGGCGTCTCGCTCATCGAATCGCTGGTCGCGACGACGATTCTGGCGATCGGCAGCCTTGGGCTGCTCACCGTCCAGATCCGCACCTTGGCCGAAACGCAGACCAGCGTGCACCGGGCCCAGGCCGTTCGCGCCATCGAGGATCTGGCAGAGCGCATCAAGGCCAACCCGGACGGCTTCGGCCAGCTCCGCATTGGCGCATACGCAAGCCCATGGGACGTGACACCCATCGCTGCGTCGGATGCCTGCGATGTCAACGCATGCAGTCCGGCTGAGCTGGCCCGATCGGACATCGCCCAGTGGCGAAAAACGATCGCCCGCACCTTGCCACTGGGACAAGCCAAAGTCTTCACCGATGAATCGGTTGCCGCTGCCGACCGACGTCAGCTGGGTGTAATGGTGGGTTGGCGCGCGAACGAGCGGACGGGCGATGGTGTCTCGCCGTTCGATCTGAAAGTAGATGCTGCGGGTGTCGCTTGTCCCGAGGGACTCATCTGCCATCTCGTCTATGTGCAGCCTTGAATTTCCATCTGCCCGAGGTCGTCGGGCTCAAAGCGGCGCCTCCCTGATCGAGTTGCTCGTCGGTTTGACGCTCGGCCTGATGGTCGTCGCGGCCGCGATCGGCACATTGATCGTCTCAAGAACCGCGTCAGGCACTGTCGGCGATCTGAGCCAATTGCAGCAGCAAGGCTCCTACGCGCTGCGTGTCGTGGGCATTCAGATTCGTCAGGCCGGGTCGGTCGCGCCCATCAAGGATTCGGTCAACTCGCTCTACAGCTTCAAGGACACCTTCATCGGCTTCGGTGGGAATTCAAGCGTGGTGACTGGTGCCGATGGCGCCGGGGACAGCGCCGACACCGTATCGACCAGCAACGAGCCGCTCGATGGCAACCCCGACACACGTCCGCGCGATTGTCTCGGCGAGAAGGCAAACGGTGCCCGCATCGACAGCACGTTTTGGCTCGACGGCGAAGCGCACGAACTCAAGTGCAAAAGCGGCGCCAAGAATCAGGCCCTGATCGGCAACGTCGCCGACTTTCAGGTTTGGTATCGCATCCTTTCCGCGGCCAGCACCACGCAACGCATGACCGCTAAACAAGTCGATGCCGCCGGGCTCTGGCGCTCCGTTAAATCGATCGAAATATGTCTCGATTTGCAAGGCGATGAGGCCGGGCAACCCAATGTCGGCAGCTATGCCAACTGCCAAGGCGTGGAGTCGCCGAGGAACGGGCGACTGCATCTGGTCTTTCGCAATGTCTTCGACTTGCGGACACAGGGCACCTGATGGGCACGCCACGCTTGCGCCAGCAGGGCATCGCACTGTTTGTCGTGATGGTGGTGTTGCTGCTGTCGATGCTGCTGGTACTTTGGTCATCGCGTACCGCCCTGTTCAACGAACTGCTTACGGGTACCGACAGCGACTACCAGCGTGCGCTCGAAGCTGCTCAGTCTATGGTGCGCGATGCCGAGTTCGATATTCAGGGGCAGAAGCCCGACGGGTCCGCGTGCACTGGCTCCTTTTGCCGGTCTCCCGTCATCGATCCGAGCCAAGGTCAGGCCTTCTACCCTGAGAGTGCTAACGACTTTCAAGATCTGGACGCCGCGTTGGTCACGAAGACTCCCTCATGCGTTGCCGGCATCTGCACGGCGACCAACGTAGCCGCGGAATTCTGGGCGACGGCGACGGCACTGAGCGCCATGAAGGCCTCGGCAGCGACCTACGGCCGGTACACAGGCGCGCAGGCCGGCGAGGTCGGGAATCCATTGCTGAGGGCGAACGCCGGTGCTGGCGCCAAGGCCTGGTATTGGGTCGAAGTGCTGCCCTACGACACCGCCTCGGCGGTCACCGCCGGCCCAGCCCAGACCTTCGCGCCCGACAGCACGCGGCCCAACATCTATCGCATCACCGCTGTGGCACAGGGGCTTAAGCCGGGCACCCAGGCAGTTGTGCAGTCGGTTTTTGTCTGGAAAAAAGTCAGTTCGTGAGTCGAGGCGAACATTCGTGCCTGGCGAGGAAATAAGGGGAGTCACCATGAAAACGAATCCAATGCTCGCGCGGCCTGCGCTGAGCCTCGCCATCTTCGCCGTGCTCGCCATGGCGTTCGCCCTCTTCAGCGCGGACATCGAAGCCGCGCCACTGTCGTTGAGCATGTCGCCGGCCGGGACGGCGTACCGACAGCCCGCACCCAACGTCATCGTGTCGGTCGACGACTCTCGCAGCATGAATGTGTCGGGCATGACGACCCTGCGCAGCGCACTGAAAGACACGTTCTCTGCCGCCAACGTGCCGGACGGTTCGATCCGCCTTGCATGGCAAGCGATGACCGGCTGCTACACGATCCCTGCCGGCGGTGACTGCAAGAACCAGAACGCGATGAGAGTGCTCGATGCAACGCAGCGAGTCCGCTTCCAGCAGTGGGTCGACACATTGGCGCCACAGGGCGCGACGCCCTCGCACCGCATGTTGTTCAACGCCGGCCAATATCTGAAGTCGGCGCCAGGTGTCGACAGCCCCTGGGCCAGCGTCCCCGGAAGCACGGAACAACCGATGTTGAGCTGCCGCAAGTCTTACAACCTCTTCATGACCGACGGCGGCTGGAACGACACGACATCATGGGATGCAGCCGACAGCACTGCTGCGCGATCGATCGGCAACAGGGATGGGACGACCGGAACGTTAGGTGATGGAAAGACGGTGTACGACGTTGAAAGCGACAGCACGGCGATTTACCGCGACCGCTTCGGCACGAGCACGTTGCCGACGCTCTCCGACCTCGCCTTCCACTATTGGGCGACCGATCTTCAACCGTCTCTCGCCAACGATGTCCCTGCGAAGATCACCCAAAAAGGCGACCAGACCTTCACCAGCGAGGGATCGAGCAGAACGGTTCAGGAATTCTGGAACCCGCGCAACGATCCGGCGACCTGGCAGCACATGACGACCTACACGGTCGGTTTCAATGCAGCCGCCAACTGGAACGCCACCAGCGCCACGCCGAAGTTCGGCACGGACGCATGGACCGGCGGCGATTACACGGCACTGATTGCCGGGCGCACCCAATGGACCGATGCCATAGACGGAGACGAGACCACGCGAATGCCAGAGCTCTGGCACATGGCGCTCAACGGCCGTGGCAAGTTCGTGCCGGCGCCGACCGCGAGTTCGCTTGCCGGGTCGTTCAAGGACATCCTCGATTCGATTGCCGCCGACAAGTCCTCGCCCATTAGTTCGGTGTCTGTCAGCGCCAGTTCCACGAGGCTCGATGCCGCAGTGTTCACCTCTTCCTACGACCCGGCCAGTTGGAGCGGCGCCATCACTGCGCACAAGCTGGTCGCCGGCACGGGTGTCGCGTCGGCCCAAGGCCTCTGGGGGATGTTACCGGCCACGGCAACAAGCGCTGCGAAGCCCATTTCCACCTCGACGTTGATGGATGACGTGGCCTTCTCGCCGAGCGCCCGCGTTGTTATGTCTGCAAGGCGCCCGCCGGCGGCCGGCGACAGCACCGCCGTTAACGGTATCTCGTTCGTCTGGAGCGCACTTGCAACCGCACAGCAACGCACGCTCGACACATCGAACGCCACGATCGACGGCCTGGGCAAGGAACGCCTCGCCTTCGTGCGCGGCTTTCGCGACGACGAGCAATCGAACGGCGGCAACTTTCGTAACCGCGATTCGCGTCATGGCGATGTCGTGAACTCCAAGCCCTGGTACGTGGCCGGCAAGGCGGGCGCAGGCTACACGGCGTACGGTTATGCCGCATTCAGGGCAGCCAGCACGACGCGGCCATCGATGCTCTACGTCGGCGCCAACGACGGCATGCTGCACGGCTTTTCGGCCGTCGACGGCAAAGAGAAGATCGCTTACGTACCGCTGGCATCCTATGCCGGGCTGTCGCAGCTGACCCAGCCCGGCTACGCCCATCGCTACTTCGTCGACGGCTCACCTTTAGCCGGCGATCTCTACGTCGGCGGAAGCTGGAAGACCTATCTGGCGGGCTTCATGGGCGCGGGCGGCAAAGGCTACTTCGTACTCGACGTGACCGACCCTGGCGCGTTTGTCGCAGGCAATGCCGGAAACATCGTCGTAC
>NZ_JASJXG010000052.1:0-31074 GCF_035018765.1 Variovorax sp. RTB1 | reverse complement strand
TGGCTGGTCTGCTGGGGCACTCGGCTGCCGTCCTGTTGGCGTGCATCGCGTTCTGGGGCTTGGCCTTCGGTGGGACGGCGACGCTGTTCCAGACCGCCTCGGCGCGAGCCGCTGGCGAAGCGCCGGATCTGGCGCAGTCCATGCTGGTCACTGTCTGGAACGCGGGCATGGCGGGCGGTGGCCTTCTCGGCGCCGCGCTCTTGTCCTCGTATGGAGCCGCGGCGCTGCCCTGGGCTGTGCTGGCCCTGCTGGCTGCAGCGAGCCTGTCGGCGGCCCATGCAACCTGGGACGCGGTACTCCCATCAACCTCGAATCACTCCAACCTCAACAAAAGGAAAATCCAATGAACATCGACCTGAACGGCAAAATCGCGATCGTTAGCGGATCCACCGCCGGCATTGGCCTCGCCATCGCTCGCGGGCTCGCCGCTGCCGGTGCACGCGTCGTCGTCACCGGCCGCACGGAGGCGCGCGTCCAGCACGCCATCGAAGACATTCGCGGCACGGTGCCTGGGGCTGATCTCGACGGCGTCGCCGCGGACCTGGCTACCGCAGCGGGCGCCGCGACGCTCGCCGAACGCGCGCCGCACGCCGACATCCTTGTCAACAACCTCGGCACCGCCAGCGCTCCGAAGACTTTCAGCGAACTCACCGACGACGACTGGCTGAACCTCTTCAACTTCAACGTCATGAGCGGCGTGCGCCTGACTCGCCGATACCTGCAGGGCATGGTGGACCGGGGCTGGGGCCGCGTGGTCTTCATCAGCAGCGAGTCCGCTCTGCACATTCCGAAGGACATGATCGAATACGCGATGACGAAGACGGCTCAGCTCGCGATCTCGCGAGGGGTGGCCGAAACCGTCGCCGGTACCGGGGTGACGGTCAATTCCGTTCTGCCGGGGCCGACCAGCTCGGAGATTTTCACGAACTGGCTGGAGCCGGTGGCGCGCGAACAAGGCAAGACTCTGGAGCAGGTGCAGAAAGACTTCGTCGACACGAAGCGCCCGAGTTCGCTGCTGGGCCGCTTCGCGACCACCGAGGAGGTCGCGAACATGGTGGTCTACATCTGCTCGACGCAGGCCTCCGCTACGACGGGCGCCGCATTGCGCGTCGATGGTGGCATCGTGCGATCGATCGGCTGATGACCGGAGGGCTTGGTCATCCACCGTTCGCCGGGTGGTAGACCGGGCCTTCAGCGCAATCGCTCGACGAGAACGATCCCGCAGGCAAGGGCGCCGCCGAAGCTGGGAGCTTGCTCAAACTTGCGCGGGACCTTTGAGTATCGGCCGGCTGACACCACAGCCGGTCCGGCCGCTGCACACGCCGCTGCACCATGACTACGGTCCGAAGAGCCGCGCCGCGTCCAACGCAGCCGGCGCCCGCGCGCGAGGTAATGCTCGATGGCCAGCGTCTGCTGCGCCGGTGAGTGTTTGGCTTGGTGCGCGCATAGCCGTGCGGTAGATCCGAGCCCTGCTCATACGATTGATACCAGCCCTTCAGAGCGTTTGTCCACTGGTCGGATACAGCGGCTCGATCACGGCAATCAAGCGGCTCCAAGGCACGACACGCTCCATCTCGGCAAGAAACTTCTCGCGGCGCGTTCGCTTCTTCTTCAATGCGTACTCGGCGCTGGCAAAGCTGCGTTGGTTCATGTCCGTTGCCCTCGAAATTTGATGCTCTCGGTGCATGCATGAGGCGTGCCGGGATCTATCAATAAATCAGCGTCTCCCTAGCGTTTGATGGGTGTAAATGTCCTCCGTCGGGCCATGCAACTTCAGATAACGCGCCTTGGCCACCAACTCAATGGCAAGGCACAAGAGAAACTCAGCGGTGAGGAGCGCATGAAAGATCGCTGCGCCTTCATCGATAGCCGTTGCTCCGTTCGGAGCCGGCTCTGTGCTACCACTGAAGAATGTCCTGGTCTAAGGAATTCGCACACTCGGATGGGCCGCCGAGCATCAGCGCATCCGTCAACTCGAAGCCGAGAACAAGCAACTGCGAGGCGATGTGGATACGTTAAAAAAACCTCGGCCTTCTTTGCCCGCGAACTGCGATGAGCTTCCAATTCATCGAGCAGCTGCAACACAAGGACAACGCCGTGCCGGTGGAGCAACTCTGCCGGGTGCTGGAGGTCAGCCGCTCAGGCTACTACGCGGCACGCAAACGCAGGCAGATCCCGCCTGCAGTATGCCAAGCCAGCGTGCATTTGAAAGCTGCATTCGCCGCCAGTGGTGGTGCTTATGGGTACCGTCGGATGCGGGCGTCACTGAGCAGCCAGTGCATGCACATTTGTGAGAAGGTGGTGCAGCGCTTGATGAATCATGAGCGCCTGGTCGCTGCGACGCCCAAGCGGCGTCGGTATGGTTCCTATCTGGGCGAGATCAGTCCAGCGCCAGAAAACCTCGTCAACCGCAACTTCACCGCGGGTGCTCCCAACGAGAAATGGCTCACCGACATCTCGGAGTTCCACATTCCGGCAGGCAAGGTGTACCTGTCGCCCGTGATCGACTGCTTCGATGGCAAGGTGGTCAGTTGGACGATCGGGATGCGCCCGGACGCGCAGCGCATGAACACGATGCTGGATGCCGCTATGGAGACGATCGACATCGGCAGCAACGGGCCTGTCGTGCATTCGGATCGCGGTGCCCACTATCGATGGCCGGGATGGCTGGCACGTATCGCGGATGCCGAGCTGACGCGTTCGATGTGATTACCGACGAAGCTTGGGCCTCATGGCATATCCAGGGGAGCGCCCTCGCTCTATGCCTAGTCGGCGATATTGCACTCTTGGCGCAGCAGCGCCAACGCATCCTCGGTGGCTTGCACCCCGTCGCTGCGCAGCACAGGCTCGGCTTCGTCGATGAAGGCGTTCCACAGGTGCAGGTAGTCGCGCCGCAGCGACACCGGGGCGTGCTGCAGCACGAACTGCCGGGGCAGATCGGCATCCAGGCCTGAGGTCCGGATCTTCTTGACCAAGGTTGCTGCGGTCTTTCCGGTCAGCAGCGTGGCGTGTTTGCCGTGCGTGGCGATGCGCAGGAACAGTGTCAGCAGCGAACTGTCGTCGCTGTGGCCCGCGGTGGCCTTCTTCCACAAGAGGCTGTCGCTGCGCTCGAAATGGTCCAGGTCAGCCATGGTGTCCTCGGACCAGAAATAGCGGCCCAGGAGGGCCGGCGTTTGGTCGAAGAGCTTGCGCACGCTGAGCGTGGCATCCAGAATCCGGGGCATGTCCTGCACGACAGAAGCCCGCACGGACTTCACCACCGCCAGGTACTTCGCCGGCAGGTCTTTGGGCAAGCCCATGGGGACCGGCGCCGCCTGGTCATCGGCCCGCGACGCGTATTTCGTACGCAGGCCCAGCACCATCTTCTCGAACGCGGTCCAATCCGGCATGGCGCTGCGCCGGCATGCGCGCACCAGCAGCGCTGTGCGCATTACGGCCTCCGCGTCCTTGCCGGCATCCTCCAGGTCATCGGCATCCAGGCCCAGCTGGGCCGCCATCCAGACGGCTGCTTCCACCAAGGTGGTAGCGAGGCTGCGCGCGGCGCGCTCGGCCTGGTACTCGGGCAGGCTGCGCAGGGACCATTTGGCAAGCAAGGGGATGTGCTTGTCTTTGAAGACTCCGTGCTCCTGCATGCCGAAATGGCTGCTCTGGGGCATGGCGATCAGCGCCTTGAGCATGTCTGAGCCGCCCTTGGAGCGCGACAGCAAACTGTGGTCGCGCAGGGACTCGGCGGCCTGATTCAGGTCGCCGCCGGTCGAATGTTCCAGGTACAAGCTCACCAGGTTGATCAGCCGGTCCCTGGCTCTTTCCAGGTCGGGCCGCAGGTACTCGGTGCCGAAATAGCGCGCGATCTGCACCATGCCCTTGGGCGCTTCCTGGCACATGGCGGCCAGCTTGTCGGACGCGATGATGCCGTGGCGCACGCCGTGCTGCAGGGCCTTCTCGAAGAAGGGCCGCTCGTCGAACAGAGCGACGGGCTGGGGGGCAATATGCGAGGGCGTGGACATCGTGGATTCAGGCGCTGTGGATGGGGCCGTCAGATCGCCGACTCTTCCTCGTCGTCGCGCGCCGCCGGTGTGCCGTGGCCGCGGTCGGTGTCGCGGGTCTCCACGCGCGTGTCTTCTTCATCAGACTCTTCCTCGTTCCCCACGCCGAGGTTATGGGCGCGCGCCTGTGCACGCAAGACGAGCAAGGTCTCGGTGAACAGGTCGGGGCACTCGTAGCGCATGCGCCAGGCCAGCTCCATCCAGTCCTGGTCGGCCACCTCGTCCAGATGGACCCTGGGGCTGAGGTAGGCCGACGCCAGCAGCTCGGACTCGGACATCATCTCGCCGTCTTCTTCATCGGTGTCAAAGTTCCCGCTGCGGGCGAAGGATTCGATGCGCGCCCACTTCTCGGCGAAGTAGTTGGCCATGGCTTCGCTGCCGCCCTCCAGATCGCCCACGGCGGTCAAGAACGCCACTGGGTCCGCGTCCTCCCGGAAGACGATGGCGTTCACCATGCCGCGCAGGTGCGTGTGGGTGAGATCCTTGTAGCGCTTCTCAATGACGATGGCGTGCGCGAACTGCGCGGGGGTGACCAGCAGGCTCACAACCGACTCGCGGGACGGGTCGTACTCGCGCATCACTGCCAGGATGTCCTTGGGCTCCAACTGGTCCAGCACCACCATCAGCGCGCTGTCGCCCTCGGTGTCGGCCAGTTCTGTGAGGGCGGACTCGGCGCCGGCAATGTCGCCTGCGGCAATCAGGCTCTGGGTCTTCGTGATCAGGGCGAGGTGGTTCATTGAGGTGGGTGCTTTGCGCGCGGGTCAATTCAGTCTTTGCGGTCGAAGCCGTGCTCGGCCATCCAGTCAGCGCGGGCGTCCTCGCGGGTCTGGCCATCGGCGTCGTCCAGGTCGTCGGCCGACAGCGGATGGCGATCGTCCGTGTCGTGCTCGGCATCGGGGTTGTCCGCGTCTTCTTCGCTGTCGTCCTGGTCGCCTGTAAGGACTGGCGCATGCCGAGTGCTGCCCGCCATGTATTCCAAAGCGGCAGCCACGCTCAGGAAGTTGTCACCGGCGGCCTGCTCACGCAGCAATTGCACGGTGGCCTTGGCCCAGGGGGCGATGTCGATGCTTTCCCGCAGGCTCTCCCACGCGGTAAGGTCTCCGGACTCGCAGGTCAGCAACTGGTCCATAGCCGGCGTGGACGTGAAGTGGAAGGCCTTGTGCAGCAAGACCGCCACCATCTCGGGAGCAACTTCCAGCATGTTGACCAGGAACGCCATCTCGCTGCGCCGCTCGGCCAGCCGCCGGTCCAGCACGAACTGCCCATCGGAGTCGTGGCGCATGTCGTCGAGTTCGGCCAGGTAGGAGGAATGCAGATTGCGGAAGAAGGGGGATACGTGCATCGAGGCCTAGATGAGCCGTTGAAAATAGTCTGACCAGATACCGCGCGCCGTTTCGATCGGATCGTCGAGAAGATTACGCTTGCGGTTGTTGTCGTAGGTCTCACGCTTGGCCGGGTCGCCGAGGATGTCATAGGCCTCCTGTACTACGCGGAAACGCGTGGCGGCATCCGGGGCAGAGCTGCGGTCCGGGTGGTGTCGGGCGGCTTGGCGGCGGTAGGCCTTCTTGATGTCCGCCAGGCTCGCGCTACTACTGACACCCAGGGCGAGATAGTGGTCTTGCATGCGGTGCCTTCGTGCGTTACGGGTGTCACGGCGAACCGCAAAAGGCGACGATTCTGCATGATCTTTGGTCAGAAGCCCGGTGCTGGGTGACACGGCATTGGCTTCGCCTTGATGCCAGGCCTTCTTTCAAGGTCCGATTGATGCCTTAGTCTCGCGGATGCGCTGCCGACGCTCGCTGGTCGTCGGCCTGATACACCGCGGAGGTATTGCAGGCTGGGTTGGGAGCCCGGTGCAGCCCGTGAACTTAAAAAATCAGCCGCGAGGGCGATGAACGCCCTCTGGACCATCGCCATGGTTCGAATGAGAAATGATGCCCGCACCCGCGACTACGTCGTCAGGCGCACCGAAGAGGGCTTGTCGAAAAAGGAAATCCATCGCTGCCTCAAGCGCTACATCGTTCGCGAGCTTTACCCGCTGATCCTTGCCGACTTGGCGGACTCCGTGCGCCCCGCTTGACATAGGAGCGTCAACGCCTTGGCCGAGACCATCAACGGACTCTACAAAGCCGAATTGATTCATCGCCGAGCACCGTGGAAGACCAAGGAGGCCGTGGAATTCGCGACGCTCGAATGGGTGTCCTGGTTCAACAACCAACGGCTGCTCGAACCCATCGGGTACATCCCGCCTGCAGAAGCTGAGGCAAACTACTACCGGCAACTCGCCAGTCAAGCCACCACGGTGGCGGCCTGACTTAAACCAATCAGCCTCCACGAATCCCGGGGCGATTCACAGTCGTGACGAACACAGGTCTTTGGGGTGGCAGTTTGCTGGTCTCTTTAGGGCAGATGCTGGCGCAGACTCGGCGCGAGCTCGTCGTCTTTTCGCCGTACTGGCGCGTTGAAGGCGTCAAGTCTCTTCTTGCGGCTGTTGGACGCGCTCGCTATGACGGCGTATCCGTCATCGTCTACACACAATCAGCGAATCGGATCGCCACGGAAGACCAGCAGGGCGTTCGATGTTTTAAGAACTTGCTTCAAATCGCAGGTGCGAAAGTAGCGATCCTTGCGCCCAAGACGATTAATGGAGCATCGCCGTTCATTCATGCAAAACTTATGATTGCAGACGGCGTGCGCGCGTACGTAGGGAGCGCAAACTTCACGAGTTCAGGACTTGACTACTCAATAGAGTCAGGTGTCATGGTCGAGGGGGAAGTCGCGCGTTCGTTTGGTAAATGGGCTCAGGCGTTGTCAGCTAGCTGTTCGCTCTGGCCGGATGGCCATTAAGCGTAACGACTATAGCGTTGATCCTTTGCTGCAAACGCAGGAAGCATAGACCTATTTTTCTCCTTGATCTTTGCGCGCCTTAAGTTTAGGCAGTGATAACTGTCGTTATCGTTAGCGACACTTCGGAAGCGTGCAGCAGCCGCAAAGCGGTTGACCGTTGATAGCCCGTTAGCGACGCCAATGTTGGCGGCACGACTGCTATGCAGCGATTGCCGACGTTCCGTTCGCTTATTGGAACGTCCGTTTCAAGACTGATTCCAGCCCCCTTAGAAAACACACATCGGCCTCCGTCGCCGGCCTGTGAAAGGCTGTGCAGTGCAGACAGTATCCTTCAGGACAACCAGGATTCGACCGAAAAACTCTGACTCGTCTCGCTTGACGCTGTACGCGCACAAGACCGTCTGACGCTGGCAGACTGTTTTTGTTGCGAACCTGCGTGGTGTCCTCTGACACGCCGCTTCTTTTAGGTCCACCACCGGCCTAAGCGCGTGTGGCGCGACCTGCAACCCTTCGTGTCGCACTGCAAGCGTTTTGAACTGAGATCCCGTGGCTGCCAACAAAACCTCCGAAGAAAAAGCGTCTCTCAAAAGCGGTCGAGCGCGCCTGTGGGCCATGGGACCGGCGGCCGAAACGCTGCGCATCTGGTGGTGGGCAGCTGTTACCGGCGCGCTCGCTGCGGCTGCCGTCGTGGGCTTCCGGTGGTTGACGCAATGGTTCGAAGAACTCGCGACCGGGCGGCGCGGCGGACTGGTCGAAGCCGCGTTATCGTTGTCGCCCTGGCACCGCGCGCTGGTCTGCACCGCGGGCGGCTTGCTCGCAGGACTGGTCCTGCAAGGCGGAACGGCCTGGGCCAGGCGGAGCCCGGGCGGCGCGGCGAACCTCGACTACATCGATGCCGCGCGCGCAGGAAGAGTCGACCTGAACGATCGAACGACGTTGACACGCACCGTGTCCGCGCTCTTTTCCGTCGGCACGGGCGCTTCCATCGGACGCGAAGGGCCGATGGTCCAACTGGCTGCCTGGGTCAGTGCGCGGCTGGCACGACTCGTCGCGACGGCGCCGGAACAACGCAACACGCTGCTGGTGTGCGGCATCGCCGCAGGCATCGGCTCGGCCTATCACGCACCCATCGCCGGCGTCGTCTTCGTTCTTGAACTGGCGCTCGGTTTCCTCGCGCGCCATACGGTCGCTCCGGTGCTGATCGCGTCGGCCACGGCCAGTTCACTGATCTACTGGCTGGTCGAACCCAAACCGCTCTACGACGTTCCGCCTGTCGTCATGGCACCGACGAGCCTCGGCATCGCCTTGCTCGCCGGCGTGCTGTTCGGCGGGTTGGGCTGGGGGTTGCTGGCGCTGCTCGAATCAGGGCGAAGCTGCTTCGCGCGAATCCGTACGCCAGTCCTGCGCCTGGGACTCGGGGGCTTGCTCGTGGGGCTGTTGTCGGCCTGGGTGCCGCAGGTCTGGGGCAATGGCTACAGCGTGGTGTCGCAGGTGCTTCACGGTGACCACGCCTGGCAATGGCTCGCGTGGGTGCTGCTCGCAAAAGTGGTGGCGACGACGCTGAGTTCGGGCAGCGGTGCGATCGGCGGTGTGTTCACGCCATCGCTTTTCGTCGGGGCGACCGCTGGAAGTGTCTTGGCCCAAGTGGCGGCGCTCTGGTTGCCGGCGGCGTGGGTGGGCGATCCGCGTCTGCTCGCGGTGGTCGGCATGGCGGCGGTGCTGGCCGCAGTCACCCATGCGCCGCTGATGGCGATCGTGATGGTGCTGGAGATGACAAATCAATTCCAGCTCACCGTTCCAGTGATGCTGGCCTGCGGCGTGGCTTATGCGATCAGCACGCAGTTCGGTGCCCGCCCCCTCTACGGCAACCCGATCGAATCGCCGCGAACAGTCGAACAACGCCCCGACCTACTAGACCTAGGACAACAGCAAAAATAGCTGAGTAGCGGAACTTCGGCGGCCCTCGGCTTGTCCCTCAAGCCACCATCATCATGTCGTGGCTTTGCGAACAGGGTTTTGACAGGAGCTTGTGACTCTCGATTCCTACAACATGCCTTGATCGCCGCGATCATAGTTTTAAAACGCGGAGGCAGTCATCAGCCATGAGCACGGCTTTCTTCCAAAAAACATAGAGACATCCAGATGCATTTCCATCGATTAGTCAAATTCATCTTTGCCGCCATTGCTCTTGGCGGGCTTGCCGTCCCCATGGCTTGGGCCCAAGGATCCCTTAACGTGTATGGCCCAGGTGGACCTGCCCCTGCGATGAAGGAAGCTGCCGCGGCTTTCGGCAAAGCGAACAACATCACTGTCAATGTTTCGGCTGGGCCCACCTCTCAATGGGTGGAGCAAGCCAAAAAGAACGCTGACGTCGTCTTCAGCGGCGCCGAAAACATGATGACCGATTTTGCCAAAGCATTACCGGGCTCCTTCGACCTTGCGCAGGCCGAACCGATCTATCTGCGACCGGTCGCGATTCTGGTTCGGCCGGGCAACCCCAAGGCCATCAAAGGTTTTCGGGACTTGCTTGCTCCTGGCGTCAAGGTGTTGATTGTCGCCGGAGCAGGGCAGACCGGATTGTGGGAGGACGTGGCAGGCCGAACGGGTGATCTTTCGATGGTCAAGGCATTCCGAAAGAACATGGTCTTTCCTGAATCCGCAAACAGCGGAGCTGCCAAAGACACCTGGGTGAAGGACAAAAGCATTGACGCGTGGCTCATCTGGGACATCTGGCAGGTAGCCAACCCAGAACTCGCGCAGCTTGTGGAGATGGATGAACCGTTTCGGATCTACCGGGATGCTGGCGTTGTGATCACCCGCAAGGGCGAGTCAAACTCACAAGCCAAGGCCTTCGTAGCCTTCCTGCAGTCACCAGAAGGCCAAAAAAATCTTTACCAAGTGGGGCTGGAATGCACGCTGACCCTGTGAAATCGTCCCGTCGCGACGTGCTGTCGTTTCTCGCCGCGTCTCTGGTGCCTGGAACGATTGTGTTGGGTGCAAAGAACGCATTTGCCCAGGATTCCGAGCTTGCACTGCCACCTGGGTCCAGGTTGTTGCGCGAACTTTCATCGACCCTCGCCAAAGCGCCGCGACGCAGGGACTTCAAGACGGTGCCGATGATTCTGGACAGCCGTGACCAGTGGGACCACGAAGCGTTGGACGCTGTGCTTGCATACCGCGGCAACCCCAAGCAAGCCTTCGATAACACGGAAATCGATGGGCCTTGGCTCAATTTGATGCGCAACTCGATGAATGCGCAGGTCTTCTCGTTTCGGCACCCAAACTTCCTTTGTGTGTCTGCGACGCACGGAACGGCGCACCTCGCGCTTTACGACGATTTCATTTGGACGAAGTACGAATTCGCAAAACTCACCAAGGGAAAGTTGGACACCAATACCTTTTCAAAAGTCCCCGATGCGGGCACGCACGGATTCGATGACGTGCAGAAGGCAGACGGGTTTTATTCGTCGGAGGCCAACAGCATCCCGGTGCTTCAACGCCGTGGCGCCGTCTTCATTGCATGCCATAACCAAGTTTGGGAGATTACCGGAGCAAGGATCAAAGCTGGCGTCAATCCTGATGGTTTGTCGCATGAAGCGATGGCTGCGGAATTCACCAACCACTTGATTGCAGGCGTCGTCCTGAGTCCCGGTGCGATTGGCACGTTGCCTGAGCTATTGCGCAAGGGGTTCACTTACGCCAAGTAGCGGACTTCCGCGGCCAGACGTCAAGCACTGGCGTTGCAGGTACTGCTCTTTTTCAGGAAACGGCTCATGTTTCGAACCATGGTGGCCCTGATGGGCTGCTTTTTATATCGTCGGATACAGCATTGATTCATCGGCTGGCACGGTGCGACTGACCGTAAAAGAGGACACTGCAATTTATCCTCTACGACAGCAGTGCGCGAACGACCCTTCGCCAAATCGGGGATTTGAGTTCACTGTGCCTGAAGTCGACAAGCTGGCCGACTTTCACCGCGATCTCAATGATCCCACGCTGGTTCTCCAACTCAGAGTGAGCGCCTACCCAAAACACTCCCTGCGGCAGAAAAAGCGTTTGGCATGGTCATGTGCACGAAATCAAATTCGGGCAGCGAACTTTTAACGCCCGGATCTGCCGCCTCACGAGATACGGAAGGCAAGCACGACAGCGCCCAGCGCAAGCAATCCCAGCGCCACAATGAAAACGACCTCGGCCCATGCTTCGAGACGTGCCTCCCAACGATAGGCGCGCATCGCGACGAACGACATCAGCGCACTGCCTAGAAAAACCAGCGCATCGATCGCCAGCAGCTTGTCGACAAGCATGTGCCACTCGCTTGCGGTTGGCCCGAGGTGACTGATCGACAGTACCGTCATGCACACGCCGATCATGGTGGCCGACGTCGGCAGGATGTGAGCGGACAAGCCACTCGGTTTGCGCTTCACGCTGGTTTCGATGAGCGGGCGATCGATGTTCTTGCGTGTGTCCATCATGTTGTCCTTTGAGAAGAGAACCTTTCAGCTCATGTTCACGCAATCAACGATTGGGCGCATCGCCAAGAGATAGCCGTCGACGGCGAAACGACGATCCCAAGACGATGCAGGGCTGTCGCCAAATGGAATTCGTGGAGACATGATTTTTTCAGACCGTTAGGAGTTCATCGGTGGCCGGGGAAGATGAGTTGGGTTTCGAGGCCATCCGCTGCGCCGCGCAGCAAGCTCAGCGAGCCGCCGTAGCGGTCCGCGATCGCTTTGACGATCGCCAGTCCGAGCCCGCTGCCGCCGACGCCGCGACGCCAGAACCGCTCCACTGCATGTGCGCACTCTTCGTCGGTCAGGCCAGGCCCCTGGTCTCCAACCAAAAAATGCACTGTCCCTGAATCTGCACATTCCACACGAACGAAGACGGTGCTACCAGCGCCATGGCGCAGCGAGTTGTCGATCAAATTGCGCAGCGCCGAATTCAACAACGGTGCAGGAACCATGACGGTGATAGGCCCGGGCGGGCATTCGATCTGGATGTTCTGCGCTACGGAGGGATTGGCCTGCGCATCGTCGACAGCCTGCCGAACTGCGGTCGTTGCATCGGCGGGCGCAAACTCGCCGGCTGCCGGTCGGCCGTCCAGTCGGGCAAGCATGAGCAGTTGGTCAAGCGTCGCCTGCAATCGCAATACACCGCTCTCTGCAGAGCTCAATGCCTGGCCAGCCAAACCTTCGTGTTCTGGCCTGCTGGAGGCGAGCTGCAAGACTTGCAGGTTGGTCTTGATGCCCGTGAGGGGCGAGCGCAGCTCATGCGCCGCGTCATCGGTGAATCGACGCTCGCGATCGATCGCTGCATGTGTGCGAGCCAACAGACGCTCTACCGTTTCCACGAGCGGGCGCAGCTCAGGCGGTGGAGACATGGCCGGCAGGGCACTGGCGTCGTCAGGCCGTCGAAGCGCGAGGGCCACACGCAATTGTTCCAGCGGTCGGAGCCCGCGGCCAATGCCGAACCACAGCAGCACGAGGCTGCCTGTCAACGCTAAGGCGAAGGGGATGCCTGCGGTCAGTGCGATGTCGCGCAAAAGATTTTCTCGCACATCAATGCGATCGGCAGTTGCAATTCGGATGCCTCCTTGCTCGAGGACGTAAGTTCTCCACTCCTTGCCACCGAAGCTTCGCGTGGTGTAGCCCGTTGGCGCACTTGCCAGACTCGGACTGCCGGTGGTGCGTGCGACAGTCTGGAACATTACCTCACCCCGCAGCAGGCTGACCTCGCAAGCCAGGCCGTCGCGCGCAATGACATCGAGAGGCGACGCAGACTGCGAAGAGCTTCCCGGTGGCGCGCCCGCCGGAAGCTGGAGCATGAGACCCGCCACCATCCTTGCCGAGGCCGCGAGGCGATCGTCCAGTGCGGAACGAAGTTCATTGCGCACGTCGATGAGCATCCAGACTGCCACCAGACTCCAGACGCTCAACAACGACACACCGATGATGCTCAGCAAACGCAGCCGCAGGCTCCATGGCCGTCTGGTGACCTGCGCCGATCGCCCGGTGGAGGGCAATGGGGTGTCCGCTGGTACTTCCGCTTTCAACCGAGGTGCATTCACGACGTCGGGTCCCCCAGGCGATACCCCTGACCACGCACCGTTTCGACGATCGAAGGTCCAAGCTTGCGTCGCAGGTGATGGATGTGCACGTTGACGGCATTGCTCTCCACATCCTGATCGAAGCCGTACAGACTGTCTCGCAGGTGGTCGCCGGTCAAAATCTGGCGCGGGTGCTGCAACAGTGCTCGCAGCAAAGCGAGCTCACGTCGAGAAAGCTCGACCGGCATGCCATGAAGGTGCACCTCACCTGTGGACACTTCAAAGGTCAGCGCACCATGGCTGATGCGGTCTGCGCTGCGCCCCGCCGCGCGGCGCAGCAAGGCGTGTAGCCGCGCAACAAGTTCTGCAAGGTCAAAGGGCTTGAGCAGGTAGTCATCTGCGCCCGCCTGCAGTCCTGCCACGCGGTGTTCGACAGCATCTCGCGCTGTCAGTACAAGGACAGGCAGGTGCTGCTCGCGGGTTCGCCAACGGCGCAGAAGATCCATGCCATCTTCATCGGGCAATCCCAGGTCGAGGATGCAGACATCGAACGAGGCCCCGTCCTGTGCAGCCTGCGCGGCGGCGGCGGTGGCGACGCGGTGAACGGTCATGCCGTGCAACTGCAGGCCTGCCACGACTCCGGTGGCAATCAGCTCATCGTCTTCGACCACAAGGACATGCATAGGTATGGGAGGCGCTCGTCGACCCTTCGTTCAATCAGCAACGCCAGGCTTCAATGTCGCACGGTCGCCGATGCCGGTGTTAACGCTGCCTTAATCGCGCTTTGCCATGATCACGCAATGCCACTTTCTGAACGCAAATCCGTTGTGATCATTTCATCTTTCCAAGCCGGTCTGCAGCGGCTCCTTGTCATGACCTTCGTCATGGCGATGGGCCTCTGGTCCGGCTTCGGGCATGCCGAAACCACTTTTCTGGCGGCTGATCAAGCGTTCGTCTTGAAGGTAGAGCAGCCCGCTCAACCCGGCGAGCCGGTGGTGCTTCGGTGGACCATCGCGCCGGGCTACTACCTCTACCGCGATCGGCTGGAAGTGACTGCAAAGCCATCCGGCGCGGAGCTCGCGGTGGACCGGCCTGCAGGCGAAACCAAGACGGATCCCGCCTTTGGTCCGGTGGAGGTCTACCACGGCCAACTGGTCGTGCCCGTGCGTTCCGAGGCTGCGAAGTCGTTGCACGTTACGTGGCAAGGGTGTGCCGAAGCGGGGCTGTGCTACCCGCCGCAGACCAGAGAGATCGCGCTGAGCGCGATCAGCGGTCCGTCCCTGGCCGGGCCCTCGGGTAAGGCCTCGGGTGAGGTCTTGCCGGGGTCATGGTCTCAGATGAGCAGCAGCAATGACGGAGCCATCCAGTCGCTGCTGCAAAGCCATTCCCTGCTGTGGGCCATTCCAATTTTCTTCGCCTTGGGCATTGCGCTCGCTTTCACGCCGTGCGTGCTTCCGATGGTTCCGATCCTCTCGAGCATTGTGGTGGGTCGCGGTGCGGCTCCGCGGCGTACGTTGGCCTTGTCGTTGGCTTTCGTGGTTCCCATGGCCGTGACCTACGCGGGCTTGGGCGTGGTTGCTGCCCTGGCGGGCGCGAATCTGCAGGCGATGCTGCAGAACCGCTGGGCCCTGTACGGCCTGGGGGCGGTGTTCGTCGTTCTTGCCGCGAGCATGTTCGGCTTCTTCACCTTGCAACTCCCGCGACAGGTAAGAAACAGCCTGGACGACGCGAGCCGCCAGCAAAAAGGCGGCACGCTGCTGGGAGCCTGCGCCATGGGCTTTCTCTCGGCGTTGCTGGTCGGTCCCTGCATGACAGCGCCACTTGCCGGAACGTTGCTCTACATCGCGCAAAGCGGCAACGCCATCCACGGCGGCGTGCTCCTGCTTTCATTGGGCCTCGGCATGGGTCTGCCGCTGCTGATGATCGCCACCGTCGGTTCAAAATACCTGCCCGCGCCCGGTCCATGGATGGACCGCGTCAAAGGGGCCTTTGGGTTTTTGCTGCTCGCCACGGCCGTCTGGATGGTCCAGCGAGTAGTGGCTCCTTCGATGGCGTTGGCCCTGTGGGGGGCACTGCTCGTAGCGCTTTCGGTGGCGCTGTTTCAGCTGGGTCGCGATCGGGTGAGACCGTCGGCCGGAGCGGGCCAGGGCCTGAGCGTCGTGGCTCCCGCCATTGCCGTGTTGGTGGGGCTTTGGGGCGGCGCGATGTGGCTGGGTGCAGCCGCCGGCGCTGCGGATCCGTGGCAGCCGCTTGCGTTTTTGGCGGGCAACCGGGGCACGGGCAACGAGACGATCCAGACCGGCGCTCGGATGCCTCGCTTCCAGAGCGTTGACAGTGCGCAGGCTTTGACTTCCCAGATCGATGCAGCGCGGGCTGCCGGCAAGCCGGTCCTGCTGGATTTCTATGCCGACTGGTGCGTCTCTTGCAAAAGCATCGAAGCAGAAGTGTTCGGTGACCCGAAAGTGGCTCGTGCGCTTGAGGGAGCGGTTTTGCTGCGGGCCGATGTGACCGCCAGCACGCCGGAGCAACTCGCGCTGATGCGCCGATACCAGGTCATCGGACCGCCGACCGTCATGCTCTTCGACGCACAGGGCCAGGAGCGACGTGCCGCGCGGCTGGTGGGCGAATTCGACTCGAACGACCTCATCAAACGCCTTCCTGTTTCGGGAGAGGTGTCGTCATGACCGGCGCGTTGCAAGTTGGCCCTTTCACGCTGCCATGGCAGTTGCTGGCGGTTCTCGTGGCGATCGCGGTGTCGTCGTTCGTCGGCCATCGGCTGGGACGCCGCGCAGGCATCGACGTCGACCCGCAGCTGTTCCGCACGCTGCTCGTGGCGGTCGTCGTGGCGCGACTTGCTTTTGTCATTCTCTTTTTTGATGCTTATCGCTCAAGTCCTTTGGGCATTCTGGACATCCGCGACGGTGGATGGCGTCCTCTGCCAGGATTGTTCGCTGCATGGCTCTACGCCCTTTGGTTGGGGTTGCGTTCGCGTCCGATGCGACTTGCGGTGTGGGGCGCGCTCGGCAGCGCCACTTTGGTTTGGTCTGCCGCCAGCCTGGCCCTTTTTCTCACGGCCACAGCCAACACGCCACTGCCATCCATCAGTCTCAACGCGCTGGACGGCCGGCAGGTGTCATTGCAGCAGTTCCAGGGCAAACCCACCGTCGTGAACCTCTGGGCCACCTGGTGTCCGCCTTGCCGGCGAGAAATGCCGGTACTCGCCCAGGCCCAGGCCACTCACGCAGACGTCAATTTCGTGTTCCTGAACCAGGGCGAAGCCGCTGAGAAAGTGGGTGACTTTCTCTCGAAGGAAAAGCTCGCGCTGCACAACGTCCTGCTCGACCGTCAGGGCGAAGCCTCCGGCCGGTTCGGTCAGCGTGCGTTGCCCACGACCCTGTTCTTCGACGCCACCGGCCATCTTGTCGATACCCGCATCGGGGAAGTTTCTCTGGCGACGCTCACGGAGCGTCTGCAAGCCATCCGGGTCACACCGTCTTCCACTCCAACTTCTCTTCTTGAACCATGACCACGAATTGTTCTACCGCGTCCTTGATCACGACCAGACGGCTGCATCAAAGGGTGGCTGTCGCGTGCCTGCTGGGGCTGCAAAGCATCTCTTGGGCACAAGCCCGGCCGGAGAGCAGGCCCGACACGCTGCACGCACTGGAAGCCAAAGGCATCACGGTCGTGGGTTCGTTTCCAGCGGCAGGCGGCCTGACCGCGTGGGCGGCCTACATGGGACAGACCCCCGTGGCGCTCTATGCCACGCCGGATGGCAAACACATGGTGGCGGGCACCATGCTGGACGCCAAAGGTGACGATGTGAACCAGGCCGCGCTGCAGCAGGCCGTGGCCAAACCCATGACAGACGGCGCCTGGTCGCAGGTCGAGCGCAGCGCGTGGATCGCTGACGGCTCGGACAAGGCGCCGAAGATCGTCTATGTAGTGACGGACCCGAACTGCCCGTATTGCAACAAGCTGTGGTCCGATGCAAGGCCGTGGGTCGACAGCGGCAAGGTGCAACTGCGCCACATCATGGTCGGGATCCTTACGCCGACCAGCGCCGGCAAGGCAGCGGCTCTGCTGGCCGACAAGAACCCTTCAGCCGCGCTTGACGCGCACGAACGCGCTAACGTCGCCGCCAACGCAAAAGTGATGGCCGCAGGCCGCCCCAAGCCACTTGGCAACGACGGATTGAAGCCGATGACGACCATTCCGCCAGCCATCGACGCCAAGCTGGAGGCCAATGCGAAATTGATGGCCTCGTTGCGCCTGCAGGCGACGCCCGCGTTGATCTGGCGCGACGCAAAAGGGATGTTGCAGACCCGGACGGGCGCACCCGACAACGCGCTGCCAGCCATTTTTGGAACGCTTTGATCGACTTGCACAAGACAGGAGACCTTGATGACAAAAACGCGGACCACGGACATTGCGGTCATCGGTGCAGGCACCGCCGGCCTGTCCGCTTTCCACGAAATCAGCGCCAGCGGCGCGGATGTGCTGCTGATCGACCGGGGCCCGCTGGGCACCACCTGCGCCCGGGTCGGCTGCATGCCGTCCAAGGCCGCGCTCCACGCGGGCGAGCAATGGGCCACGTTGCGCCATCTGGACGGCAAGGCAGCACACGCCGGCACCGCGCAGAACCTTTGGCATGAGGCGCTTCAAATACGCGATCGGTTGGCACGCGGCGCTGCCGAGCGAACCGTCAAGGCGGCTGGTGATCGGCTTGTCATGGGGCAAGCGAAGTTTCTGGATTCAGTCACGCTGGCTGTGGACGGCGAGCGTGTCACGGCTCGTGCGTTTGTGGTGGCGACCGGATCACACCCTGTGGTGCCCGAAAGCCTTCAAGGCTTGGGCGACCGCCTGCTGACGACCGATTCGTTGTTCGAACTGGAAACATTGCCTCGCAGCATGGGCGTCCTGGGCATGGGCGCGATCGGTCTGGAAATGGGACTTGCCTTGTCGCGGCTGGGTGTACGGATCGTGGGTGGTGAATTGCAAAGCACGGTGGCGGGCATTGCCGATCCAGTCGTCCTGGCTCGGGCGCTGAAACGTTTTAGCGGCGAATTCACGCTCTGGCTCGGCCAACCTGTTGATGCGCAAATCGCGGATGGCGGTGGGGCGGTATGGATCAAGAGCGACGGCCGCGCCGACACGGTCGAAGTTGTCCTTGCTGCATTGGGTCGACGCCCCAATGTGGAGGCGCTCGATCTGAAAAATGCCGGCGTAGCGTTGGATGAGCACGGACAGCCCAAGCTGGATGCCACGACATTGCGCGCAGAAGGGCACGCCGCGCTGTATCTGGCCGGCGACGTCAGTCCCGACCGCCCGTTGATGCACGAAGCCGTGGACGAAGGCAAGATTGCGGCCCTCAGTGCATTGAGGTCCATCGATCGCCATCCGGCCGCTTCGCCATCCAGGCGAGTGTCGATGTCGATCGTGTTCAGCAACCCGGACGTCGCGTCCGTGGGCATGTCATTTGCCCGCTTGGACTTGGGTGCTGCAGTCATAGGAACGGCAGAGGGATCGGGCAACGGTCGCGCCCGCATCCTGCATGCAGAAGACAACCTGGTTCGCGTCTACGTGGAGAAGGCCACCCGCAAGCTTCTGGGCGCCAGTCTTGTGGCGACGCACGGTGAACACCTTGCGCACCAGCTGGCCTGGGCCATCCAGCGCGGCGACACTGTTGACGACCTGTTGGCATTGCCTTACTACCACCCGAGCATCGAAGAGATGTTGCAGACGGCCTTCAAAGATGCAGCGCACCAACTGACGTGACGCTTCTGTCCTCGCGGTGACCGTAAGACTAAAAAAATAAAGGATGGCGAACGATGACATCAAGAGACAAGCAAGCAATCCAAATGCTGCTGCATGCACCCACGGTCGGCGCGCTTTTGCGGGCTCGCAAAAATGCCGCGAACATTCTCAAGGATGACGTGACGGCGGAGGTCCGGATCGTGGTCAACGGGGATGCCGTATCGGCCTCACTGGATCAACCGGACTTGTCGGCAGATCCAATGACCTGGGTCTGTCCGAACACGTTGCGCAACCTTGCGCGCCAACCAGAAGCGTCAATGCATGTATTGCCGCACGCCGCTGCCATGGCGCTGGCAATGCTTCAACGGGAGGGCTGGATTTATGTACGCGCCTGACGGCGGAAGGTCGAGGTTTGCGCTGCGCGGCTCGTTGTCCTTTGTGGTGGGCATGTGGGTGAGCCTGGCCGCTCCATCTGCGCTGGCACAGCCTGACAGGATTGCCCAAGGCGAAAAAATTGCCACCGGAGGTACAACGCAAGGCGCCCCGGCCTGCGCTGGCTGCCATGGTGCCAAGGGAGAAGGCAACGCCGACTTCCCGAGGCTGGCCGGCGCTGGCCAAGCCTATCTCCAGGCCCAACTGGACGCATTCGCTTCCGGGGCACGCAAGAATTCAATCATGCAGCAGTTCGCGCAAAAGCTGACACCGGACGAACGCGCTGCGGTTGTGGCGTATTACAGCCAGTTGCCAGCACCCGGCACGGCAAAGCCAGCGGCACAGGTTGCGACACCGGCCGAGCTCGGTGCCTGGCTGGCCACGCGGGGCAGATGGACCGACCAGTTGCCGGCGTGTGCGCAATGCCATGGCGCAGACGGCGGTGGTGTTGGCAGTCAATTCCCGCCGCTCGCCGGCCTCTCGTCGAACTACATTCAAGAGCAGCTCAAGGCGTGGAAGACCGACTTCCGGCCTCCGGGTCCGTTGGGCCTGATGCCCGCCGTGGCAGCCAAGCTCTCCGATGCGGATGCCGCAGCCGTGGCGCAATACTACGCAGCGTTGTTGACGGCAATTCCGGCGCCTGCCCCTCAAGGCGCTGTGAACGCTGCACCAAAGAAGTGAGGCAAGTCATGACCACGACTCCGCGACCGCGCAAATGGCCAATCAACGGGCTCGGCCTTTTTGCCGGGGTGATGACGACGGCTGCGTTTGCTGTAGCCATCGGAGCGAACATCTTCTTCGAGCGTTCGCTCTCGACGAAGCCTGAAATGGCGGCCGCGCCCCCAAAAGCCTCACCGTTTGCGGCCGTTGCCACCAAAGCTGCATCTGACAAGCCAGCAGGCGGTGCAGTCACTGCAGCCGGAGCGGTCGCAACGGCGGGTACCGCCGAAACCAAGGCCGGTGCAGCCATGCTTGGCGCCAGTTTTGCGCCACCGCCGGAAAGTGCCATGCCGGATGGCGAATACGGCAAGATCATCCGTCTGGGCGAACAGGTGTTCACCAACACCGGTCAATACGCAGCCAAGTATGTCGGCAACAGTTTGAACTGTGCGAGTTGCCATCTGGACGCCGGCCGCAAGACGGATTCCGCACCGATGTGGGCCTCGTTCATTCACTACCCGGCCTTTCGCAGCAAGACGGGTCAAGTTGATACGCTGGCTGCGCGTATCCAGGGCTGCTTCGAATACAGCATGAATGGCAAGGCCCCGCCTCAGGACGACGACATCATGACGGCGTTGCAAACGTACGCATTCTGGCTTGCCAAGGGCGCCCCCGTGGGGACACCGGTGCCGGGCAGTGGGTATCCCAAACTCAAGAAGCCGGCGACGCCAGCAGACTACGTCCGCGGGGAGGCGGTGTACGCGCAAAACTGCGCGCTGTGCCATGGCTCCGATGGTCAGGGGCAGCGCAGCGGTGACCGCCAGGTGTTTCCGCCACTGTGGGGGCCTAAGTCTTTCAATTGGGGTGCTGGCATGCACCAGCTGGGCAACGCGTCGGGCTTCATCCAGGCCAACATGCCTTTAGGCAAAGGCGGCTCATTGAGCGAACAGGACGCGTGGGACGTGGCCATGTACATGAACAGCCACGAGCGGCCTCAGGATCCCCGGTTCGCCGGATCTGTCGAAGCGACCCGAAAAAAATACCACGACTCTGACGACTCCATGTATGGACGCACGGTCAATGGCAAGGTCCTTGGTGCGCAATGAGCGCCGCGCCGCAGTTGCATTAGATTCGTACGCAAAGGGTATGACAGGTCTTATTTGGTTTTATTTGGAGCACCCTAATGAGCATTGACTGGTCTGCGTTTACGCCCTGGCAGTCGCTTGCAGGAGGCGCGCTCATCGGCATGGGCGCCAGCGTGTTGATCCTCTTCAACGGGCGCATTGCGGGCATCAGCGGCATCCTGGGCGGATTGCTGAAAAGACCAACCAGGGACACGGGCTGGCGACTAGCTTTTCTACTAGGCCTTGCGATGGCGCCCATTGTCTACACGTGGTGGCGCCAACCCGTTGAACTTCGCATCGATGCCGGGCCCCTTGTGTTGATCGGTGCCGGTTTGCTTGTGGGCATTGGCACCCGCTATGGGTCAGGCTGCACCAGCGGTCACGGCGTGTGTGGCATCTCTCGCCTATCTTCACGATCGCTCGTCGCCACAGGAATCTTCATGTTTGCTGGAATGGCCACTGTGACGTTGCTGCGCCACCTTCTGCTGCGCTGATTGCCATGACCATCTTTACCGCCCTTGTCTCTGGCCTCCTGTTCGGCGTGGGACTGCTCGTGTCCGGCATGGCGAATCCCGCCAAAGTGCTCGGTTTTCTCGACGTTTTCGGGACGTGGGATCCTTCACTCGCCTTCGTGATGGCAGGCGCCATTGCGGTGGGCCTGGTGGCATTCGGCGTGGCACGACGCATGACGAGGTCGCTGTCCGGCGAACCCATGCGCTTGCCTGCAACGCAGTCCATTGACCGCCGTCTGATGGCCGGCGCGGTTGTGTTCGGAGTGGGCTGGGGTCTCGCCGGATTTTGTCCAGGCCCTGCGTTGGTGGCTTTGGCTGCCGGCTCGGGCAAAGCCTTGATCTTCGTATTGGCCATGGTGGCGGGCATGGTGCTGTACGAGTGGCTTGAAACGCGTCGGAAGAACCCAAGCGCAGGCGTGGCGACTTCGGTGGATGCGGTGGATGCGTGAGTGCCGCCAGGAAGAGGCATGAAGATGTCGCCGCGCACTCAGAAGACACCAGGGAGGAACCGTTTCGTACGGGATTTGTAGGCGGCGTACGCAGGATGCGACAGCTGCATCCAGTGCTCCTCCACGACCGCTTTGGCGAGCAGCACGCCGAACAGCGCGAACTCCAACGCCAGCGCCAAAATGAAAGCATTGCCCCGCGCAGCCAGCGCACAGCCCAATCCCACCAGCATCACGGCGCTGTACATCGGATGTCGGATCCATCGGTACGGTCCTGAGCAGATGAGCAGACCGCCTTGACGCGGTATGGGTCGGATGTTGAAGTTGCCAATCCTGTTGGCAGCCAGCGACCATGCGCCAAGGCCGCCGCCTGAAGCGAACGCAAGCCATGCCCCGTACCTTCCATCAGGCTGCATCAGCGAAGGAATGGCCGCAGCGACGAGCGCGGCAAGCAAGGCGAATTGCAGCGTTACCAGCGTGAGCGCCAGCGCCTTGGACGCCGGTTGGTCCGGGCGTTTCAAGGACCGTGTACCCGCGAAGCATCTTCAAGGATCTTGCCAACGGCGGTTCTCTGCGTGCACCCGTCAAGATCAACCCGCATAGAACGCTTTGCCCAGCAGGCCGGTGGCGACGACGACAAGCACCAACGCGAAGCCCTGTTGCACATGCCGGGCGGAGAGCCTGCTGGACGCAAGCCTGCCGAGCATCATTCCCGCAGCGGTCGCCAAAGAGAAGTACACGGTGACGGCCACTGGCACGTCCGTCCCGTGCAGCATGGATGTCGCTACGCCACCGATGCCAACCAGTGCGATGACCAGCAACGACGTGGCAACGATCCCATGCATCGAGACATCCGTAAATCTGCGCAGCAGCGGCACGATGACAAATCCGCCGCCGACACCAAGGAGCCCGGTCATGAAGCCTGTCAGCGCGCCGATGGCGGCCAGCAGCACAGCCGTGATCCAAGTCCATTCGAAGCGCCCGGTGGCCGGATTGATGCGGCCCAGACGGCCCGCCTCCAAGCCGCTTGCAGCATGCCTGGCTTGCAGGATCAATCGCGTCGCAACAATCAACATGACGCACGCAAAGAGGGCCAGCAAGACCCGCTGCGAAAGCATGTGCGCCGTGCGAATGCCAAAACCGGTCACGGGGATGCCGGCAACAGCCATCAGCAGCGCGGCCTTGTAGCGCACCAGCTTTTTGCGAAATCCCTCGGCAGCACCCAGTGCGGCGCCGCCTGCCACCGCAATCAGCGCCACAGGCGCTGCCTGTTGCATCGGCCAACCCATGCCCACGACCAGGGCAGGCACAGCGAGAATGCCGCCCCCTGCGCCGGTCAATCCAAGGATGGCGCCGACCAGGATACCGAGCAGGGCAGAGATCAGCATGGCACCGCTGCTTGGGTGATCATGGCCTCGTCGTGCCGTCCATTACGCCGCCACCGTTTCGGGCTTGGCCATCCATTCGCGGCCTTTGAGCATGGCCTCCCAGTAAAGCGCCGGGAGCACCTTCTCTTTCAGCATCCAGGCGGCCCGTGAAGGCCGCGTCCCGTCGATGAGCCAACTGGGAAAGGTCGGCGAGACTTTGCCGCCGTACAAGAATTCCGTCAACACGATTTTCCCGCGCTCGACCGTCAACGGGCACGATCCGTAACCGTCGTAGTGCGCGTCGCCCTTCAACTTGCCACGGGTAACCAGGATGTTATGCGCCACCACAGGAGCCTGTTTACGTGCTGCTGCCGCTGTCTTGGCATTGGAGGTGTTGCCTGCGTCGCCGAGCCCAAAAATGTTGGGCAAGGTCGTGTGGCGCATGGTTGCCGGGTCGACATCGACCCAGCCGGCCGCATCGGACAATGGGCTGACACGAATGAAGTCCGGCGAACGCTGGGGCGGAACCACGTGGATCATGTCGAAGTCACTGCTGACGGTTTCTTTTGCACCGCCGGGCACAGTCCGGCTGAAGGTCGCGCTGCGGCCGGGTCCATCGATGGCTGTCAGGGTGTGTGAAAAATTGAGTTCGATGTCATACCGCGCGATGTACTCCATGAGGGCGGGCACGTAGTCAGGCACTCCGAACAACACACCTCCGGCGTTGTAGAAGCCGACCTGAATGTCTTTCAGCACGCCCGAGCGAAGCCAATGATCACAGGAAAGGTACATCGCCTTTTGCGGTGCGCCAGCGCATTTGATCGGCATCGGCGGCTGGGTGAACAAGGCTCTGCCGCCTTTCATGCGCTGCGTGAGCTCCCAGGTGTATGGCGCCAGGTCGAATCGATAGTTGGACGTGACGCCATTGCGTCCCAGGGTCTCTGTCAACCCGGGAATGGCATCCCAGTCTAGCTTGAGACCCGGGCAGACCACCAGCTGTTCGTAGGTCACCACGCGACAACCTTCCAGAATGACAGCATTGCGTTCGGGCTCGAGCGCCACCACCGCTGCCTTGATCCATTGAACGCCGGATGGAATCAGGGAGGCCAGCGTGCGGGCCGTGGAGGCCGCCTCGAAAACGCCTGCTCCGACCATGGTCCAGCCGGGCTGGTAGTAGTGCACGTCGGCGGGATCGATGATGGAGATGTCGAGGTCCGGAGCCCGGGCAAGCAGACTGGCAGCGACCCCAATGCCTGCAGCGCCACCGCCGATGATCACCACCTGATGCGAGGAATCAGTGACTTCGACGGGCTTCTTGCCGCCATTGGAAATGCTGCGTACGGAATCTTTCAAATCAAAGCCCGCGGATTTTGCCGCTTCCAGAATTTGCGGAAGCGGTCGCACAGCGGCCTGCGACAACGCCCACAAGGTGGTGGAGCGCATGCCGCTGCTGCAATACGCCAGCGCGGGCTTTGGAAGTGTCTGCATCAGAACGCCGAAGGTTTGAGCGTCCTCGTCGCTGATCTTGCCCGAAACCACTGGCAGGTAGCGAAGCACGATGCCAAGTTCATCCGCCGCTTGCGCGATGGCGTCCGAGGGCGGCTGGTCCGGGCCTTCGCCATCCGGTCGATTGCAGATGATCGACTTGACCCCCATCGCTTGAATCGCGGGCAAATCACCGGGTTGAATTTGGGCGGTTACCGAAAGGTATGGGGTGAGGGGATGCGGTTCCATGGTTTGGTCTCCGGTTGCAATAAAGAGCTTCGCTGAGTGAAGAGATGCAGAGCGATGCAATCGCTCAAGCCGGGTCTGCTCAAAGCGTGTTCAGGGGAATCTTCAGGTAGCGAGTGCCATTGGCTTCGGGCTCAGGCAGATGGCCGGCGCGCATGTTGACCTGCACCGATGGGAGGATCAGCACCGGCATCCCCAACGTACGGTCTCTGGCCTGGCGCATTGCAACGAAGTCATCTTCACTGATGCCATCGCGTACATGGACGTTCGACTCACGCTGTTCGGCGACCGTACTGATGAATCGCACCTCACGACCACCCGGTTGATAGTCGTGGCACATGTGAAGCTTCGTTTGCGGCGGCAAACTCAAGACCTTTCGGATCGATCGATAGAGGGTCCGCGCGTCGCCGCCTGGGAAGTCGCAACGCGCCGAGCCGTAGTCCGGCATGAATAACGTATCGCCGACAAAAGCCGCCGTCTCCTGGCCATCGGTGACCACGTAGGTAAGGCAGGCAGGCGTGTGGCCGGGTGTGTGCATGACACGGGCCGACAAGTTGCCGATCTGGAAGGTCTCGCCGTCGGCGAACAGACGATCAAACTGACTCCCATCCCGTACGAAGTCGGTCCCTTCGGCAAAAAGCGATCCAAACACCTCCTGCACAGTGACGATGTATTCACCAATGCCAAGCTTGCCGCCCAGCTGTTGCATGAGGTAGGGCGCGGCTGACAAGTGGTCCGCATGGACGTGGGTTTCGAGCACCCATTCCACAGAGGCCTGCATCGCTCGAACGCGCTCGATCAGTCTGTCAGCGCTGGCCGTTCCAGTCCGGCCCGACTTTGGATCGTAGTCCAAGACGCTATCGATCAAGGCGCACCGCCGCGTGTCAAGGTCGAGGACGAGGTAGCTGACGGTGCCAGTAGCTTCCTCAAAAATGCCTTCGATGTGCATGTGTTTCGTGTTTGACATGGCATAACCATCCCAGGAATCATGCCAACAAAAACAGAAGCAGGCACTCAAGGCTAAGTCTTTGTTTTTGTTGATCTTTTGTGGATGGCTGAGTACCTATGGACTTTAAAGAGGTGTTGATCTCTGCCACGTTGGCAGCCAAAATGGCAGAACTCTGCCATGTGGCAGACAGAAGGGCCTCCATGAATCAACGTCCAGCGATTGCCATTGCCTTGGCTGGCACCGAGGCGCAACGGGAAGTGAATCTGTCCGATTCGGGCCCGCAGGTTCAAGCGCTGATTTCTTATCTTGAGCACGACCCGCAGCCGATGATTGTTCTGGACCCTCAGTACGGCATCCTTGCCGCCAATGAGGCCTACCGCCGTCAGTTCGGCGAACCGGGCAAGGCCTTCGTTGGTCACAAGTGCTACCGCGTTTCGCACCACTACGATGTGCCTTGCGATCAGGCCGGCGAGCATTGCCCGATGAAGAAGGCACTGGAAAGTAAAGGGCCGGACCGGGTGCTGCACATTCACCACACGCCGCGAGGCCCGGAGCACGTCGATGTCGAACTGAGACCGATTCTCGACGGGCGCAACGAGGTCGTGGCATACGTGGAGCGCTTGGTGACGGTGCGAAGCGCCTCCGCCCAACCCAGTGCCGATGGTCTGGTAGGGCGCTCCCCTGCATTCAACGAAGCCTTGTCGTCTCTTCAGCGCGTTGCACCATCAATGCTGCCGGTGCTGCTGCTCGGCGAATCGGGGACCGGCAAGGAACTGTTCGCGCGCGCAGTGCATGAAACCAGTGAGCGTGCACGGGGACCGTTCGTCGTCGTTGACTGTTCTGGTCTGACAGAAACGCTTTTTGAGAGCGAGTTGTTTGGTTATGAGAAAGGCGCATTCACTGGTGCCGCGAGCCGGAAGCCCGGCTTGGTGGAGACGGCGCAGGGGGGCACATTGTTCCTTGACGAAATTGGCGATGTGCCGCTCGCCATGCAGGTGAAGCTGCTGCGACTGATCGAAAGCGGGACTTACCGTCGGGTGGGTGGAGTGGAATCCCGACGCGCGGATTTCCGATTGGTTGCGGCCACCCACAAACCTCTCACGACCATGGTTGCCGACGGACGATTCAGACAGGACCTGTACTTTCGCATCAGCGCTTTCCCAGTTCGGTTGCCCGCTCTAAGGGACCGCCGCGAGGACATCCCGCTACTTGTCGATTCTTTTCTTCAGCGGTCGACCGGCGGAAATAGAGCCGTACCCGTGCTCGTTCAGCCCGAGGCAATGCGAGACCTCCAATCCAGGCAATGGCCAGGCAACGTCCGTGAACTTCGAAACGTCCTCGAACGAGCACGGCTCTTCGCCGATGACGGTGTGATTCGGGTGGAACACGTTGCGCCCTATGTGGAGCTTGTGCATAGCGATTCGGAAGGGTCGAATCAGGAGCTAGCTGCAAAGTCCAAAGGCAAAATCGACCTGCAGCAGATCGCCAAGTCCCACCTCGGCTCACGCCTCGAGCTTGCCAGGCATCTGGGAATCAGTGAGCGGACTTTGTACCGACGACTTAAGGACCTTCCTTCATGAGGTGAAGGTCCGGTATGGATCGTAAAGAAGACAAACACGGTGAGCATGGCGTAAGTCCGCATGCAGTCTGAAACGACCACTCGGCGTCTAGGTGCACGGACCCACTTCTGGCCCTATGAAAAATTACCCTGACACACACATTCAGGCCTCTGGAAATTCACCGTCCGACCAGTGCGCGAACACGTTTTTTGTCCGCGGTAGACCTTTCCCCCAATCCTCTGGCGGAGATCATCCGGCAGAATTTAGGCTCTCTTCCTGAACCGATGCTGATGAATACGCCTGACATCTGCGACCTGACCCTGGCCGAGCGAGCCGCACTGGAGTCGGCAATCTTGGAGCGCGGTCTGGACCCTGACGACTTCTTGGCAGAGTCTGTTCAATATCCGGCGCTTGATCACGGCCCAACTATCCGCCAAGTGGTGCTAGAGGTGGGAGATGTTTGCTCAACCCTATGGTCAGAGGCTACCTTGTCTAGGCTCGATCAGTTCCGATTGCATCTCCGTGCGGGCCTTTACGACCATGGAGGCGCAGCGCGCACCTCGTTAGGATGGGATCTCAGATTGCGGCTTAGCTTCGATGTACGCCTCGAGCAACTCAACGGCGCCACGAATGGATAGACCTTCTTTGGACGAACGCACGCATGTCCGTACTGCCCTGAATCGGCATGTTCGCGAGTGGCGCGCCGGACTAAACCCAGCCTGGCACACTGTCGTCGAGGAATGGGCCGACGCGCTTGTGGAGGACGCCCCACCACCGGACGGCGGCCCAGTAATCTTCCCGTCAGTTATAAATGCTGAGGCGCGACCGTCGCTGAGTAAACATCTTTTCAAGGCATTTGACGATCTCGCCCTGAGGGACGTGCGGGTAGTTTTTCTCGGCCAAGACCCGTATCCGGTCGAGGCGCGCGCTACTGGCGGATCATTCGAGCCAGGTGACGTCGAGTCATTTGACGACCCCAATGTGGCAACCAGCTTGCAACGTCTGCTCTACAGGATGATTGAAGCAGCATTGGCCATCGAAGCGCCCTCATTTCGGATTTGCGCATTTACTTGAGCAGAAAATCCGGAATAGCAAATGTTGGTTTCGGCTCTTCAGGCGGCTTGCTATTGCGCCTCGTCGTGATGGTGGTAACAGCACCTTGCTTCACATTGATCAGCAAGTCTTCCTCGTAGATACTTCTGAAATCCATGTGAACGTACTTCAGTCGCTCGCCCAACGGAGCGCGCAGCGTGCCGGTGTACCAGTCTGCGAACACCTTGCCCATCGCATTCGGAAAAACCGTCAATAGATCGCCGTGCGTCTCGTCCTGCAGCATCCCATGCAACTCGACAAGGTACAGCCGCCCGTCTTCAATCGCCCACGTGCCTTGATAGGCACGCGTGAGTGCCGTCATAAAGCATCGGAACGCAGGGGCGGGGGAGAGCGTCGAGAGATAGCTCGCAAGCGGCTCGGTGCACAAAGCGAGGGTGTGTCCTTCGTACTGAAGCCGTTCAGGAACTTGGGCGGTCATGGTCTTGTTCGATTTTTTGAGCTCGCGCCGAAATATCGGCGGCTGCACCTCGATGACTGAACAACAACGGCCGCTCAGGAAGGCAGGCAGGATAGTTTAGAGCCTAAAAATCGTGTTCACTATGCAGCCGGGTAGTGCGGCGTCGACCGGTTGCGCCAGGGCACGTCTGGAGCCTCGCTGAGGCATTGTCATCGTCATTCTGAGCAAGGTTCGAGGACCGTGCACGAAGGCTTCTAACCGAATGACATTGCCTGTATTGGCAACTGCCTAAAGGGTAGGCAGTGATAACTGTCATTATCGTTAGTGACCCTTCGGATACGTGCCGCAGCCGCAAAAAGCCGTTTGACCGCTGATAGCCTGTTTCCCGCGCCAATGTTCGCGGCACGACTGCTGTGCAGCGATTGAAGCCTGTCGTCGACAGCCTCTAAACTTCCGTGTTTGGCCGACGCCGGACATTCCGACGCGCCGCCAAAGTCCGGTCGGCGATAGCAGCCAGCTTTCTTGCAGAGGACTTTCCGTGCACCGATTTAGCGAACTTGTTGATAGCTGTGCAAAATTTTCTATCGCGACATTGAAGAGCGTGGACGAAAAAACCCTTGAAGCTCTCGAGGTTAGCGGAGCCACTGTCCACGTGAAGTCGCTCCAGATGGTCCAGCTTCAGAGAGCAATACTGGCAGTGGGAATGATTTCTCTCTTCGAGGCGAGCTTGCAGGATGTGTTCGGTTCCGAAGGATTCGAGGCAACGAGAAGGGTTTTGAGTGAGCAGGATGAACTCAAAGCGGCGGAACGGTTTGTCGACGTACACCTGGCCATAAACGTCCTCAAGCATGGCTACGGACGTAGCTACAAGGCGCTCGTTGGGAGAGCTGACTCGCTGCCGTTCAAAGTAAAGCGGAACGGCGAGGAGTTCTTCAATGAAGGCAACGTTACGGAAGTGAGAACACTCGTGGAGGTCGACGACGACTTCATACAACTATGCGCTGACGTCATTGCCGAAGTTTCTGGAGTTGTAGGCCGTGTCACCGGTGCATCAATATGACTACCAGACCGACTGGCGCCCAACGGCCAACACCGGTCGTACGCCGTATTTCTCAGAGGGTTCCTTTGATCATCGATAGCCGCGCTGCTTAAACCGGCTTGCGTCCACTCGGGTGCGCGATCTTTTTCCAGCCTGGATAATGAGACTCGCTCATGGCCGAATCCAAGGTGCGAATGCAGTCGGCGCCGACATTCTGGAAGGCACACATTCGGGGAAGTTTTGTCGTTACGGCACATCGGGAGCACCGGACTACATCGCCGACGGGGCAGCGATCAAGCGCATCTAGGACGGGACGAGAAAAAGGGGACGACGAAGGGCTCGCGGAGCCCCGTAAACCGCCCTAGGCGCGTTCGAACGGGTCAGGCAAGAAATAGGGTACGACAACGGAATTCCACCCCTTCCCGCGGGCGCCCGGTCTTCGGCCCGATTCGTCGCCGAAACTGCGTTGTCAGTCATCTTCCTCGTCTAGAAGATTGGAGAGCCGATTCGGAATCAAGATGCTTGCTCGGGCGATGGCATCGCCAAATGCATCATCCAGACGGTGGATTACGGCCGTCCAACTCGCCTTGCCGAACGACCAGTCGGCGATCTCACTACAGGGTCTGTACGGCAGCGGGAATCGAAGAAACTGCCGCAGCTCGTAATGACGCATCGCTTGATGACGATCCCACGGTATGTCGATGTCCACGTGCAGGCAGCGCAGGATCGACGCGCGGTACCGGGATAACGCGTCTGCGGGTCGGGCGGCTGTGCTGACCGTTGGATGCTGCCGGGGGTCGCCGCCCGCTAGACATAGCGTCACGATTTCCTTTTGCAGCGGCGTCAATTCCTCGATCTTGTGTGACCGTGGATGTTTCTGCAGCAAGGCTTCGTTCAGGCGAAACGCTTTGCTGACGGTGGCATCGAAGAGCGTCTTGTACAAGCCCTCCCACCGTGCACCGTGCCAAGCTGAATCGCCCCGGGATTCGTGGAGGCTGATTGGTTTAAGTCAGGCCGCCACCGTGGTGGCTTGACTGGCGAGTTGC
>NZ_JASJXG010000051.1:0-31686 GCF_035018765.1 Variovorax sp. RTB1 | reverse complement strand
CGATGCCGATGATTTTGGCCATGTTGAATTTGCTCCTGAGTTCTGAAAAATGGGGTGGTGTGAACTTGTGGATAACCAGCCGCGATTCAAGGTATGAACCGGGGGTTTCCTGTGGATTACTTCGGCGCGGTGACCGTGACCAGCGCCGGGCGCAGCACGCGCTCGTTGATGGTGTAGCCTTTTTGCAGGACGCTGACGACGGTGTTCGGCTCCTGGTCCGCCGGCACGACCGAAATGGCCTGGTGCTGATGCGGATCGAACTTGGTGCCCGCCGGTGGCGCGACCTCGATCACCTTGTTGCGTTCCAGTGCGCTCTTGAGCTGACGCAGCGTCGCTTCGGCGCCTTCGCGGATCTGTTCGGGCGTGACGTCCTTGATCGCCAGGCCGGCTTCGAGGCTGTCGGTTACCGGCAGCAGGCTCTCGGCAAACGCCTCGACGGCAAATTTGCGGGCCTTGGTGATCTCTTCGTCGGCGCGGCGGCGAGCGTTCTGCACGTCGGCCTGCGCGCGAAGGTACTGATCTGACAGCTCAACGTTCTTCGCTTGAAGGGCGACGAGTTCGGCTTGCACCGTGGCCAGCGTGCTCTGGGCATCGGCCTCGTCGGCGAACTGGGCGGCCTCTCGCTCTTCGGGACTCGGGTCGCCTTGCAGCATTTGCGAATTCGGGCCGGATTGTTGTGGATCGGACATGTGATGAAAGGGCGCGAGGCCAAAAAACAAACTAGTGCAAACCATCTTGGGCTCGCAGAAGGGCTTTTCAAGCGAAAAAATGCGGCCGAAGAGGCCGCGTGCTGGGAAAACCCGCTGGCGCCAGCGTCGATGCTGGAAGCGCAGCTCTGGCCGACCCGTAGGCCGGCACTGGATCAATGCGCGTCGAGCAGTTCGACGTCGAACTTGAGCGTGGCGTTCGGCGGGATTGCACCGCCTGCTCCGCGAGCGCCGTAACCGAGCGCAGCCGGGATGATGAGCGTGCGCTTGCCGCCGATCTTCATGCCGGCAACACCTTCGTCCCAGCCCTTGATAACTTGGCCGGCGCCGAGCGAAAACGCGAAAGCGTCGTTGCGATCGCGGCTCGAATCGAATTTGGCGCCTTGCACGCCGTCGTTGAAGAGCCAGCCGGTGTAGTGCACGTGCACGTGCTGGCCGGCCTTGGCTTCGGCGCCTTCGCCGACGGTGGTGTCTTCGTATTGCAGGCCGGAGGGAGTGGTGGGCATGGTTGCTCCTTGGAACGGTGATCGAGATCGATCGGGTTGATGATCGTTGAGAGAGCGGGTGAGTTTAGCGAAGCTGCAACCGAAGCCAATGACCGAAGCCACGACCGCCTGCGCGCTGCCCTGGATGTTTACTTGCTGGTGATCGGCGGCGCTACCGGCACCTTCTTTATCTGCGTCAACTGCCACTTGCCGGCAAAGGCCTGCAGATCCGACAACCGCTTCAACAGGTCTTGCCCACTGAGCGTGAGGCTGTAGCCCTCGCTGCCGTGGTTCACGATGCCAGCTTCGCGCAGCTCTTTGATGCGGGTGTTCAATGTGTTGGGAGTGATGCCACCAACGCTGTCTTGCAGCAGCCGAAAGGTTTGCGCATGTCCATCGCGGAGCGCCCAGAGAACACGCAAGGCATAGCGAGCCTCGAGCAGCGCAAGCAACTGGCTCACCGCCGCATTTTCCTTTGTACTCATTGCTTGCTACTCATCGACAACATCTCCTCGGGCGCATTTTTTTAATTGATTTTCCGATCGCGCGATTCGGCCAGTGACTATAGCGAAAGCATCAACCGAGTGCTACAAGTTTTATAGCGACATAGGCATACTACATGCGGCCTGTGGCGCCGACGCCTCAGATCCGGATGAAATTTGCCATGGCTTCGCCGAGCCTGATCGGCCGGGCTGGCGACCACTCCGGGTTGAACGTCACAGGAGGTTTCGGAAACAGCATCACGACCGTCGAGCCGAGCAAAAAACGGCCCATCTCGTCGCCCTTCTTCAGTGCGACGCGCGGGCCGCTGTCGTTCGCCCCAGTTCCATAGCGCCATTCGCGCAACTCACCCTGCCGCGGCGGATTGATCACGCCGTGCCACACGGTGGCCATGCTGCCGACGATGGTCGCGCCGACCAGCACAAGCACGAAGGGCCCGCTCGCCGATTCGAAGACACACACCACGCGCTCGTTGCGCGCGAAGAGGCCGGGCACGCCGCGCGCTGTCGTCGGGTTGACGGAGAACAACTCGCCCGGCACGTAGATCATTCGCACCAGTTCGCCGTCGCAGGGCATGTGGATGCGGTGGTAGTCCTTCGGACTCAAGTAGAGCGTGGCGAAGCTGCCGTGCGCGAATTGCGCCGCCAGTGTCGCGTCGCCACCGACCAGCGCGGTGGTCGTATAGCTATGGCCCTTCGCCTGAAAAATCTGGTCGCCTTCGATTGGGCCGAACTGGCTGATGGCGCCGTCGACCGGTGAGATCAAATCGGCTTGAGCCAGCGGCCGCGCACCAGGCTTGAGCGCCCGGGTGAAAAAGTCGTTGAAGCTCTTGTAGTGAGCGATATCGCTCTCGAGCGCTTCGCCCATGTCCACGCCGTACTTCGCGACGAAGCGTCGGATGATCCAGGTCGTGACGGCGCCACGCTCCTTGCCCGCGACCCAGCCGGCAAAATTTGTCAGCGCCAGCTTCGGAAAGAGGTACTGCGGCAGGACAGGAAGGCGATCGGACACAGCGGGGAAGAGGGGTAGCTCTGCAGGTGGCGGGGAGCCGGATTCTATCGAGGCGACTCGGCGCCGCGGCTGCCGTGCGGCATCGGCCTACTCGGCGGCTTGCTCAGCGCGTCGGTCAGGGCAGGTCGACGATCTCGATCCAGTTCGGGTTCTTGCCGACCGGGATGCGCTTCGGCGTGCCCAGTGCGCCGGTGTTGGCGTCGATGGCGTAGACCGAAACGCTGTGCGATTCCTGCCCCGCGGCGATCAGATAGCGCCCGCTCGGATCGATGGCGAAGCCGCGCGGCGTCTTCTCAGTCGGCGTCTGGCCGAGCGGCTGCAGCAGGCCGGTGGACGGGTCTACACGGAACGCCGACAGCGTGCTGGATGTGCGCTCCGAGGCATAGAGATAGCGGCCGTCGGGCGTTAGGTGCAGGTCTGCGGCCCATGGCTTGCCGGCAAATCCAGCAGGCAGGGTGGTCGTGCTCTGCAACAGCTTGAGCGTGCCGCCCGCGCTTTCCCATGCATACACGTGCAGGGCAGCGTCGAGTTCGTCGACCAGATAAACGAAGCGCTGCGCCTTGTCCCAGACGAAGTGGCGCGGCCCCGACTTTGGCTGGGCGCCGGTGAGCGGCGGGTCGTTCGGCGACAACTTGCCGGAGGCCGCGTCGAAGCGCCAGCTCGACACGTTGTCGCCGCCCAGGCTGGTCGCCAGCACGAAGCGGTTGGTCGAATCGGCGTGGATCGCATGCGCGTTCGGCGCGGTCGGGATCAACTGCTGGATCGCACCGACGCTGCCTTCCTTGTCGATGGCGTTGACCGTGATCTTGTGGCCCGGATAGGAGGCCGCGAACAACCATTTTCCTGTGGCATCGGTATCGATGTTGGCCATGCTGTCTGCCAGTGGCGCTTCGCCGAGCTTCTTCAACTTGCCGCTGGCAGCGTCGATCGCAAAGCTCACGACGCGATAGGGCTGCGAGCGCAGGGCGGCATACAGGAAGCGCTTGTCGGGGCTTACCGCCATCGGCATCACTTGGCCACCGACATTCACCGTTTCGACCGGCTTGAGAACGCCCAGATCCCGGTCGAGTTCGAGCACCGAGATGTCCTGGCTATCTGCGTTGGACACGTAGACCCAGGTCGTAGCCAAAGCCGGGGAGGCAGAGAGAGTTGCAAGCGCCATGGCTGTCAGAATCTTTTTAAAGGTGGTGGCTTTCACAGAACCACGTGCCCGGTGATCAGCGACGGCAGCCAGGTCGAAAACGCCGGCACGTACGTCACCAACGTGATGGCGATGAAGATGGCGAGGTAATACGGCCAAGCCGTTTTGGTGGCCTCGCCGATCGATATCTTGCCGATCGCACAACCGATGAACTGCACCGTCCCCACCGGCGGATGCACCAGGCCCAACGCGCAATTGAGCAGCAGCATCATCCCGAATTGAACCGGCCCGACGCCCATCTGGATGGCCAGCGGCAAGAACAGCGGCGTGGTGATCAGGATGTGCGCCGCCATGTCCAGGAAGATCCCCAGAAAGATCTGGATGATGTTGATGTAGAGCAGCATCAGCCAAGGCGTCGTGGTCGCGGCCAGCAGCGCGGCCTCGATGGTGTCCGGAATTTCCAGGTACGCCATCTGGTAGCGCAGCATGTTCGATACGCCGATCAGCAGCAGGATCACGCCCGTTGTCTTCGATGCTTTGGCCAGCGACTTGAAGAGCTTCTGCTTGGTCATCGTGCGGTAGATGACCACCGTGAGCAGCAGCGAATAAGTGACCGCGATGGCCGCCGCCTCCGTTGCCGTCGCGATTCCTTCCATCACGCACACCAGGATGATGACGATCACCATCAGGCCCGGAATCGACGCGATGAAAGTGCGCAGCACCGCGTTCCAGCCCGGAAAGCGTTCGATCATCGTGGAGCCGTCGGGCCGCCGAGGAAAGCCGTATTTGGCGGCTTGCCAGTAGGCTGCGACCAGCATGCACACCATGATCCAGAACACCGGTATCAGGCCGGCGAACATCAGGTCGCCGATCGACACGCCCTTGATGGTGTGGCCGCCGATCGTGCCCACCGCCGCTTGCGCTGCAAAGGCATAGATGATCATGTTGTGCGACGTCGGCATCAGCGCGCCGGAGAGCGATGCGTGCGTGGTCACGTTGACGGCATAGGCCGCGCTGTAGCCCTCGCGCTTCATGATCGGGATCATCACGCCACCCATGGCGGACGTGTCTGCCACCGGCGAGCCCGAGACGCCGCCGAACAGCGTCGACGCCACCACGTTCGCGAGGCCGAGGCCACCCTTCCAGTGGCCGACCAAGCTGCGCGCGAACGCGACGATCTTGTCGGCGATGCCGCCGTGCAGCATCAATTCCCCGGAAAAGATGAAGAACGGTATCGCCAGGAACGAGAACACGTTCATGCCCGACACCATCATCTGGATGGCGGTTTCGAAGGGCAGGCCTTCGAAGGCGAAGGTCAAGAGGCAGCTCAACCCGATCGCAAAAGCGACCGGCATGCCGAGCAGCAAAAAGACGATGAAGCTGAGTGAAAGAAGCGTCAGTGCCATGATGGGACCACTTCGTGGCCGGTGAACTGGGACGCCAGGTGTTCGATCGAAAAGAGCGTGATGAGCACGCCTGCGATGAGCACCGGCAAATAGCGATAAGCCTCGGACAAGCCGAGCGTAGGAATGGTCGCGTCGTGGGTCGAGATGGCCATCTCCATGCCGCCTGCGAACAGCGCAATGGCGAAGGCAATGGTCAGCACGTAGACCACGCATTTGCACCAGAATTGCACCGTCTTGGGCAGCGCCTTGACCAGCGAGTCGAGGCCGATGTGCCCCGCGTCGCGCACGCCGGCGGAGGCGCCGAACATGGCGACCGAGATCACCAGCAACAGCGCGACCTGCTCGACGTAAGCCGGCGCGTTGTTGAAGACGTAGCGCAGCACCACGCCGTAGACGACCACGCCGAGCAAGCCGGTAAGGCACACGCAGGCGAGGTACATCGTCCAGCGCGAGAGCTTCGCGTTGACGCGGGACAGCATCGTTGTCATTGCAGTCGCCTTTGAAGTCGAATCACTTGGTGTTGATGATTTCCTGCACCAGCGCCTTCAACTCGGGCGTGGACGCAAATTTGTCGTACACCGGCTTCTCGACTTCGACGAAGCCCTTGCGGTCGATGTCGGCTGCGGCGGTAATCTTGGCGCCGCCCTTGATGACAGCCGCCTTGGCGTCTTTCTCGCGCGGCTCCCACAGCTTCACGTAGAAAGGAACCGAGTCTTTCGCGGCCTTGCGGATGGCGGCCTGCTGCTCTTTGGGAAGCGTGTCCCAGATCTTCTTGGAGAACACCAGCACTTCAGGCGTCATGACGTGCATGGTCTCCGAGTAGTAGGGCGCTGCTTCGAAGTGCTTGGCTTCTTCGTACGACGGGTAGTTGTTCTCTGCGGCGTCGACCAGGCCGGTCTTCAGGCCGGTGTAGACCTCGGCGATCGGCATCGGCGTGGGCGACGCACCCATCGAGCTCACCATGCTGACCATCAGGTCGGAGGGCTGCACGCGGATCTTCAAGCCCTTCATGTCGGCGACGTTCTTGATCGGCTTCTTGGCGTAGACCGAACGCGCGCCGCTCTCGTAGAAGGCCAGTCCGATGAAGCCGGCCTTGTCGAACGCGGCGAGCACCTTGTCGCCGGCCGGACCGTACATCGCCTTGCGGAAATGTTCGATGTCGCGGAACAGGAACGGCAGCGACGGCACGACCGACTCCGGCACGATGCCGTGGAACGAGGCTGAGCTCACGCGCACCATGTCGAGCGCGCCGATCTTGACCTGCTCCACAGTGTCTTTCTCCGAACCCAGCGAGCTGTCCGCGAAGATCTTGATGCTGTCCTTGCCACCGCTGGCCTTCGACAATTCTTCGCCCATGAACATCACGGCCTGGTTGGTCGGGAAGTCCTTGGCGTGCACCTCGGCCGAGCGAAATGTGCGGGCCGTCGCACTGGTCGTCAGCGCGAAAAGGCCGATCGCGATCAGGCCAGAGAGGGTTTTGAGTTTCGGTGTCATGGTGTCTCCTCGGATTGAAAGTAGGGGGGATGGAACTTCGAAAAAAATGCAGGGTCAGTCGACTGCGGGCGGCGCGAACATCGGGCCGGCCCGGCTCAGTCGCCGAACGGGCCTTGGGCCGTGAAGCCGCCGCCCTGGTAGATGGCGTTGGGGTCGGTCGGCGCGACCGGCGGTTGCGCCTCGACCTTGGCGCGGAACTGCTCAGAACTGTCTTGCGGGACGTAGCCCAGGTGCGCGGCAGCGCTGTTGTCCCACCACACGTCGCGGTTGGCCGACACGCCATAGACGATGGTGTGCTTCACATCGGGGGTGAAGAGGGATTTCTCGACCAGCGTCGTCAGGTCGCGAAAGCTCAGCCAGGTGCTCATCATGCGGCGGTTCAGCGGCTCGGGAAACGACGAGCCGATGCGGATGCTCACCGTCTCGATGCCGTAGCGGTCGAAGTAGAACTGCGCCACGTCTTCGCCGAAAGACTTCGACAGGCCGTAGTAGCCGTCGGGCCGTTTCTGTGCGCCAGCGTCGATCGTTTCGGTCTGCTTGTGAAAGCCGATGACATGATTCGAACTGGCGAACACGATGCGTTTGGCGGTGTGTCGACGAGCCGCTTCATAGAGATGAAAGACGCCCTTGATGTTGGCTTCCAGTACTTCTTCGAAGGGTCGTTCGACCGACACGCCGCCCAGATGCACGACCGCGTCGCAGCCAGCCACCAGTGCATCGACCGCCGCCTTGTCGCCGAGGTCGCAAGGCACTACTTCTTCATGCGCGCCCTCAGCGGCCGCCATTCCGGCGATGTCGGACAAACGCAGCACATCGGTGGATGGTTTCAGCGAGTCGCGCAGCACTCTGCCGAGACCGCCCGCAGCACCGGTCAAGAGCAAGCGCCCCAATTTGTTTGACATGATTACCCGGTCCTTACGCTGGCTTGAACACCGTGGTCGGCAGATCGCGACCGTGGTATTTCTTGTACATGGCGTTGAGCTTGCCGTTCTTGATATTGGTCGTGACCCAGCCATCGATCCATTCCTTCAATTTCGGTTCGCCCTTGTTCATGGTGACGCCCAGGCCCGAGTCGAGCTGCGAGAACTTCATTTCGAAGTTCTTGCCAGGTGCGCGCTTGTTGATCTCGCCCATGTTCGATGGGGTGCTCGAGAAGATATCGACCTGGCCCGTGACCACCGACGTGATCAGCGTCGCATCGTCTTCGTAACGCATGATTTCTGCGCCCTTGGCCTCCCGCGTCGTGATGGTGTCATTGGTCGTTGCACGCGTCAGGCCGACGCGCTTGCCATTCAGGTCGGCGTAATTGGCGATCTTCATGTCCTTTGGCGCTGAAACCAGAATGGTGATGGCCGAGTAGGGGACCGAAAAGTCCACCACCTTGGCACGCTCTTCGGTGATCGAAAGGGCCGAAATCACGACGTCAGCGCGTCGCGCCTGCAGCGTCGGAATGCGTGCAGCGGTGGTGATCGGCACGATCTCCAGCTTCACGCCCAGGTCCTTGGCGAGCTCTGCCGCGGCGTCCACGTCGGAGCCGGTCGGCTGCATGTTGGCATCGGTGTAGCTGAAGAGCGGCGTTCCGATGGCGATCGCCACGCGGATCGTGCCGGCCTTCTTGATGTCGTCGAACTGGTCGGCGAGTGCGGCTTGGGTGATGCCGGCCAGCATCAGGGCGGCGAGGGCGGTGCGGGCGAAAGTGCTTGTCGATTTCATGGTGTCTCCTTGGGGTTCGCGGAAAAGATGAGTGAAGAAGTGGGCGACCGAGCGGTTGCCGTTAAAGACCGTTGTCGAGAAAGGCGCGCAGTTCGGGTGTCTTCGGCGAATCGAGCATGCTGCCTTCGCCGGTTTCCCAGACACGGCCCTGGTGCATGTAGATGATGCGGTCGGCCACGCGCTTGGCGAAGGCCATTTCGTGCGTAACCAGCAGCATGGTCATGCCGCCGGCCGCGAGGTCTTCCATCACCCGCAGCACTTCGCCGGTGAGCTGTGGATCGAGTGCCGAAGTGACTTCGTCGAACAGCATCACCTTGGGCGACATGGCGAGCGAGCGGGCGATGGCTACGCGCTGCTGCTGGCCGCCCGAAAGCTGCTCGGGATACGCATCGGCCTTCTCGCGCAGGCCCACCTGATCGAGCACGCGCAGCGTGACCTGGTGCGCTTCGGCGCGCGACTGCTTCTTCACGTGGCGCAGCGCCAGCATGATGTTTTCTTCGACTGTGAGATGCGGAAAGAGGTTGTAGCTCTGGAACACGATTCCGACTTCGAGCCGCAAGCGTTTGAGGTCCACAGAAGGGCTGTCGACGCGGATGCCGGCCACTTCGATGGTGCCCTTGTCGATTTTCTCCAGCCGGTCGATGCAGCGCAGCGCAGTGCTCTTGCCCGAGCCGCTGGCGCCGATGATGGCGATCATTTCGCCCTTGGCGACTTCGAAAGAAACACCCTTCAGCACCTGGTTCGAGCCGAAGCTCTTGTAGACGTCGTGAAGACTAACGATTGGCGACATTGAGCTTGTTCTCCATGGCTTCGCTCCAGCGCGACAGCGGGTAACACAGGGCGAAATAGAACACGCCGACCAGGCTGAAAATCAGGAATGGCTGAAAGATCGTGTTGTTGATGATCTGCCCCGCACGCGTGAGCTCGACGAAGCCGATGACCGACGCCAGCGAAGTCATCTTGATGATTTGCACCAGGAAGCCGACGGTCGGTGGCAACGACAAACGCACCGCCTGAGGAATGATCACGAGGCGCAGCGTTTGCCAGCGCGAGAACGCCAGGCATTCGGAGGCTTCCCATTGCGGCTTGGGCATGGCGTCGATGCAGCCGCGCCAGATGTCGCCGAGGTAGGCGGCGACATAAATCATCATCGCCAAGCCGGCTGCGATCAGCGAGGGCAGCGAGTAGCCGTACACCGACAGGCCGAAGTACACGATGAACAGCAGGATCAGCAGTGGAATGCCCTGAATGCATTCGATGTAGACGATGGCCAGCCAGCGCAACCACGGCCGCGGCGATATGCGCGCCAGCATCACGCCGAAGCCGCCGATGGCGCCGAGCACGAAAGCCAGTGCCGACAGCACCAGCGTCCACCCGATCGAGTTGATCAGGTAGAAAAGGTGGACGAGGGTGAAGCTGCCGAACATGGTCATGCCGCTCCGCCGTGGCTCGCCACGTTGGCTTGCGTGGTGTCGATGAGCGCACGAGCGCCATTTGCGCTCCGCGCAGCCGCCTTGCGCAGCACGCGACGGCGACGGAACAAGTACTCGCCCAGCACGCTGGTGATGAGCTTGATGATCAGCGACAGTACGAGGTAAAGCGCAGCCACCACGATGTACGTTTCAAGCGAGCGGAACGTGTCCGACTGCACGGTGTTGGCGATGGCGGTGAGTTCTTCCGCCGAGATTTGGGAGGCCATCGCCGACGCCTGCATCATCAAGAGGAACTGGCTGGTGAGGGCGGGGTACACCTTCTCGATCGACGGCTGCAGCATCACGTGCCAACCGATGCGCCACTTCGACAAACCCAGACATTCGGCCGCTTCGATTTGTCCGGGCGGGATGGATTCGAGCCCGGCGCGGATGATCTCCGCGGCGTAGGCGCCGATGTTGATCGTCATCGCCAGTACGGCCGCGACAAAGGTCGGCATGCGCACGCCAACGCTGGCGAGCCCGAAGTACAGCAGGAAGATCTGAACGAGAAAAGGCGTGTTGCGTACCGCCTCGATGTAGGCCGAGCAAAGGCCAGAGAGCGGTTTGATCTTGCTGCGCTTGGCGAAGGCGACTGCAGTTCCCAATGCCACGCCCACGATCACGGCGAGCGCGGTCATCTTGAGCGTGAGCCAGGCTCCGTTCAGGAAAACCGGCCAGTAGCTGAGCAAGGGAGTGAAATCGAGCGCGTACTTCATCAAAGTAAGGGTTGTTATCGGTTGTCGTACAACATTTGCACGGATTATCATGGCCGCATGAGCCAAACCACTGCGGGAAATCCCTTGCTACAGGGTGCTTCATCATCGGATGTGGGCGACAAGGCGAAGGCTGCGGCCTTTGTCGGGCGCCCGCGCATCAAGGGGCGCGGGCTGGCGCACGGGCTGGTCGACGATCTGGCACAAAAGATCCAGGCGCAGACGCTGCGGCCGGGCGACAAACTGCCGACCGAGTCGGCCATCATGCAGGCTTACGGTGTGAGTCGCACCGTCGTGCGGGAGGCCTTGTCCAAGTTGCAGGCGGGTGGCCTGGTCGAGACGCACCACGGTGTCGGCACCTTCGTCCTGCAGCCAAAGTCGGGCGGCATGTTCCGACTCGATCCAGCAGAACTCGCAACCTCGATCGACGTGCTGGCAGTGCTCGAACTGCGCATCAGCCTGGAGACCGGTTCCGCCGGGTTGGCGGCCGCGCGTTGCAGCGAAGAAGACCTTTTGGCCATGCGTCAGGCGCTCGACGAATTCGAGCACAACGTGCGGGTATCGGGTGACACCGTGGCGCCCGACCTGCGCTTTCATCTGCGCATCGCGCAGGCGACGGGCAACCCGTATTTCGCGGACATCATGAGCCACCTCGGCACCTCGATTTTTCCGCGCACTCGCATCAGCGCGCTGGTCGATGTCGATCGGCGCAGCGAGTATTTGAGTCGCGTCAACCGCGAGCACGAAGAGATCTACCAGGCCATCGCGCGAGGCGATGCCGAATCTGCACGTGCCGCGATGCGAATCCATCTGACCAACAGCCGGGAGAGGCTGCGCCGCGCGCAGGACGCGGCCCGATCGGCAGCGGTCGGCAAGCTGGCGGACAAGCCCGAGCCAACGACGCCGGTCGCATGACTTCCGGGTAAACCGGGAGAGACACACATCGACGCAGGTTGTACGATGACCGATCACACAGTTATCGACTGAGTTATCGACTGGAGATGGACATGGCAATCAAGCGGCGTGAATGGATGCTCGGCACCCTCGGCGGGGTCATTGGCGGTGGACTTCTGTCTGCGAGCGGTGCATCCGCAGCCGACGCCGCATGGCCTTCCAAACCTATCAAGATCATCGTGCCGTACCCGCCTGGCGGCTCATCGGACATCATCGCGCGCTCCATCACCCAGCCGTTGTCGGAAGCGTTGAAGCAAACGGTGCTGGTCGAGAACAGGTCTGGCGCCAACGGCAATCTCGGCGCCGATTTCGTTGCCAAGTCGGCACCCGACGGCTACACCTTGCTGCTATGCGATGTCGGCGCGCTGGCGATCAGCCCGTCTGTCTATGCCAAGCTGGCCTTCGATCCGTCGAAAGACCTGAGCGGCGTCACGATGCTGGCGTATTCGCCGCACTTGCTGGTCGTGCATCCGTCGGTGCCGGCCAACAACCTGAAAGAACTCGTCGCGCTTTCGAAAAAGTCCGATCTCAACTTCGCGGTCACCGCCACGGGCAGCGCGCCGCATCTGGCGGGCGTCGCGCTGGAGCGCGCCGTCGGCGCCCGCTGGCAATACGTACCTTACAAGGGCGGCGTGCAGGCGATTCAAGACACCGTCGGCGGCCAGACTCAGATTCTCATGAACGGCATGCTCGCCACGCTGCCGCAGGTGCAGTCGGGAAAGCTCAAGATCCTCGGCGTGTCGAAGGCCACGCGCATGCCGTTGATCGGCGATGTGCCGACCATCGCCGAGCAGGGCGTTCCCGGCTATGAATCCGGCACCTGGCAAGGCGTGCTGGTGTCGCGCGGCACACCCGACGCGATCGTGCAGCGGCTCAACAAGGAACTGGTTTCCATCATTCGCTCGGCCGACATCCGCTCGCGCCTCGCTGGTCAGGGCGCCGAAGTCGTGACGATGACTTCGGTCGACCAGGACAAGTTCTTCAACAAGGAACGCGCGCGCTGGGCCAAGGTCGTCACCGACGCCAATATCAAGATCGATTGATCCATCCACCTGTCTCAATGAACCCGCAAGAACTCAAAACCATCATGGGCTCCGGCCTGCTGTCGTTCCCGCTGACCGACTTCGACAGCCACGGCGACTTCCACAAGACGGGCTACCAGAAGCGCCTCGAATGGCTGGCGCCGTATGGCGCGACCGCTTTGTTCGCGGCAGGCGGCACAGGCGAGTTCTTCTCTCTTACTGGCGACGAGTACCCCGGCATCGTCCAGACCGCAGTCGACACCTGCCGCGGTGTGGTGCCGATCATCGCGGGCGCCGGTGGTCCGACGCGCTTCGCGATCCAGTGCGCACAAGCCGCTGAAAAGGCCGGCGCGCACGGCATCCTGCTGCTGCCGCACTACCTGACCGAAGCAGGACAAGAGGGTCTGGCCGCTCACGTCGAAGCGGTCTGCAAGAGCGTGAAGTTCGGCGTCATCGTCTACAACCGCGCGTCCAGCCGGCTGAAGCCCGAGACGCTCGCAGGCCTGGCCGAGCGCAACCCGAACCTCGTCGGCTTCAAGGACGGCGTCGGCGACATCGAAGCCATGGTTGCGATCTACCAGCGCATGGGTGATCGCTTCGCCTACCTTGGCGGCTTGCCCACGGCGGAGGTCTATGCCGCGGCCTACAAGGCGATGGGCACGCCCGTCTATTCGTCGGCAGTCTTCAACTTCATCCCGAAGACGGCCGTGCAGTTCTACGCAGCCGTGCGCGACGACGACATGGCGACGCAGCATCGATTGCTCAAAGACTTCTTCATGCCGTACCTGGAGATCCGCAACCGCATGCAGGGTTATGCCGTGAGCATCGTCAAGGCGGGCGCGACCATCGTCGGCCACAGCGCCGGCCCGGTTCGCCCCCCACTCACCGACCTCAAGCCCGAAGAGATGGAAATGCTGAAGGCGTTGATCGACAAGTTGGGCCCGCAATGAATACCGATGCAACAGCGGCAGTCACCGCACTCGTCGAGCGCCTCCGGCTCGCGATGATTTCGCCGAGCGCTGCCGCACTGGCCGGCTTGTTCGCCGACGATTTGAGCTACGGCCACTCCGACGGCAAGCTCGACACCAAGGCGAGCATCTCCGGCAGCCTGCTCGACGGCAGCTCCGATTTCACGACCATCGATATTTCGGAGCAAACGGTGAGCGTGAACGGCGATGTCGCCATCGTGCGTCACCGCCTTGTCGCCGACACCAACGACTCGGGTCGACCCGGCCACGTCAAGCTCAAGATCCTTCTGGTGTGGCAGCGGCAAGACGGCGAGTGGCACTTGCTGGCGCGACAGGCGGTGCGCGTCGCAGCATGAACCTGCCGCGGAAAGAAAACGTTAGCGACGCCCCCGCCGCAGTAGCCATTCGATTGTTTCGAAGATCGCCTCACTGACCAGCGCGAGCGCCGCGGCGGGCAACGCGCCGGCCACGAGCAAGGCCCGATCGTTGAGCGCCAGCCCGGTCACGATGCGCTCCCCGTAACCCCCCGCGCCGATAAATGCAGCGATCGTTGCCGTGCCGATCGCAATCGTGGTCGCGGTGCGCACGCCGGCTATCAGCGTCGGCAATGCCAGTGGCAGCAAGACGAGCCGCATGCTTTGCGCATGCGTCATGCCCAGGGCGGTGCCGGCCTGGCGCACGCCTTCGGGCACTTCGGTCAAACCCGTCACCGTGTTGCGCATGATCGGCAACAACGAGTAAAGCGTGAGCGCGATCAGCGCCGGCAACGTGCCGATCGAACCGATGAGCGAGATCAGCACCGCCAGCAATGCGAGCGACGGCACGGTCTGCAGCAAGCCCGAGAGGCCGAGCACCACGGCGCGCAGTCGGACGAAGGGAAACACGACGACGGCCAGCGGCACCGCGATCAACAACGCCAGCCCGACCGAGACACCGACCAGCAGCAGGTGCTGGCGCGTGAGCCGCCACAGGTCGGGTCCGAACAGCTTGGCCATGAAGCCACGCTCGGCCGTATCGCCCTTGCTGCCCGAGAGAAAGTCGCGCGCGATCACGTCGAAGCCGGCGCCTTGCAACTCGGCGCGCGCGTTCATCGCGATCATGGCGCGCTCGTCGATGCGGCCCTGCAGCTTTTCGATCGCGGCCCAGGCCTTGGCAGAGCGCGTGGGCACGTCGAGCCGGTACAGCACCACGGCGTCGTAGCGCGGGAAGTAGTTGCGGTCGTCCTGCAGCACGCGCAGGCCGAGGCTGTCGATCTTGGCGTCGGTGGTGTAGATGTCGATGACGTCGACCTGCTGTGCCTTGATCGCGTCGTAGGCAAGACCATGGTCGAGTCCGGTTGGCAACTGCGACAGGCCGTAGGCCGTCGTCAAGCCTTTCCAGCCGTCCGCACGACCGATGAACTCGTTGGAGAGGCCGAGCCGGAGTTCGGCGTGCTTGGCAAGGTCGCTCAGGTTGCGAATACCGAGCCGATCGGCGTCGGCCGCGCGCATTGCCAGCGCGTAGCCGTCGTTGAAGCCGAACGGCGCGCCGACGCCGAGACCCAGCGGCGCCAGCGCGGCGCTCATCGCTTCACGCGACATCGGCTTGTCGCTCTTCAGGATTTCGAGCGCGATGGTGCCGGTGTATTCGGCATACATGTCGATGCCGCCGGAGCGCAATGCTTCGTACACGATCGCGGTATTGCCCAGGCCCTGGCGAATGACCGGTGGCGTGCCGGTGAAGGGAGCGGCAGTCTGCGCCACCACCTCGGCCAGGATGTACGACTCGGTGAAGCGCTTGGAGCCGATGCGCAGCGTCTCGTTGACTTGGGCGAATGCGGTCGAGGCGAGCAGGAAGAGCGCCACTGCGGTAGCCATTGCGAGCCGAAGGTGGCGGAGGGGTTGCATCGGCGCAGTGTATCGGCGCCAAAGCGAACGCCGTGCGTCCCCGCGCACGTCACGCCCGATTCCTACAGTCGTTCGTGGGCGTGGCCGATGACGGCGAGCCTGCAATTGCGCAGAGTCCGGACACGCATGAACAAAGCCAAAACGCCTTCTCCCGCCAAGCCGTTGAAAGAAGCCCCAGAGGCCATGACCGAGCCGGTCCCTGCAACTGCCGGCCTGCACGGCACGCGCAACATGCCGTCGGTCATCATCGAAAGCTACAACCTCGAAGTGCGCGACGACGATGGTTTCATCGGTGATCGCGCCAGCCAGACGGCATTTCGGAAGCTGCTCGATGTCTGGCGCAAGCGTAAGCGCCGGAACGGTGTCGACCCGATGGGCAATGCGCGATCGGCCGATCTCAGCAAGAGCGAGATCGACCAGATGCTGCAGATGAAAGACGCGACCGAGGCCACCGATGCGGTGGAAGGCGCCATTGAAGAATTTGCCGGAGAGCTGGCGGGTGTGATCAAGCGGTACATGCGACAAAAGGCGTGGCAAGGCGTAGAGCGCATCGTCATCGGCGGCGGCTTTCCGGAGAGCGACGTGGGCGAGCGCGCCATCCTGCAAGCTGCGGTGATGCTCGATGCCGACAACGTGCAGGTCGGCCTCGCGCGGCTGCGGCACGAGGTCGACGACGGCGGTTTGTTGGGCTGGGTGCATTTGGCGCCGCCGCGCATGGTGACCGACTACGACGCCATTCTCGCGCTCGATATCGGCGGTACCAACGTGCGTTGCGGCATCGTCGAGCCGCGCTGGAAAAAGGCCAGTGACCTGTCGAAGGCTCGCGTCGTCAAGCGCCAGAAGTGGCGCCATGCCGACGACAACCCGAAGCAGGCCGAACTGGTCGACGGGCTGGTCGCAATGCTCGAAGAAATGATTGCCTACAGCCACAAGAAGGACATCCGGTTGGCGCCTTTCGTCGGCATTGCCTGCCCCGGGATCATCCGGCGGGACGGCTCGATCGCGCGCGGTGCGCAGAACCTGCCGGGCAACTGGGAGCGCGATGACTTCCATCTGCCGACCGCCTTGTGCGAGAAGATTCCGCTGATCGGCGACGAGCCTACCGAGGCGTTGATGCACAACGACGCGGTGGTGCAGGGACTGAGCGAGTTGCCCTTCATGCAGGATGTGAAGCGCTGGGCCGTGTTGACCATTGGCACCGGGCTCGGCAATGCGAGCTATCGCAACAAGCGCAAGAGCGGGCGCTCGCCCCGGCACCGCGCCGGGTCCTGAACTCACCGCTCTGGCACGCGCGCCAGGTCGGCCATCCACACTTCGGCTTCGGAATCACTCGGCGCGCGCCAGTCTCCCCGCGGTGACAACGAGCCGCCCGAGCCGACCTTGGGTCCGTTGGGCACGCACGAGCGCTTGAACTGGCTGGTCTTGAAGAAGCGGTACAGGAAGGTGCCTAGGTGCTTGCGGATATCGCCGATGGCGTACTCGTTGCGCTCTCCCTGCAGCGCATCGGGCCACAGGCCCAGCCTGCGGTCGTGCCACGCGGTGTACGCGAGAAAGGCTACCTTGGTCGGCCTGAATCCGTAGCGCAGCACATAGTAGAGGTGGAAATCCTGCAGCTCGTACGGGCCGATCGTGTCTTCGGTCTTCTGGCCGGGTTGCGTGCCGGCGGCGCTCGCGGCATCGGTCGGGATCAGCTCCGGGCTCACCTCGGTGTCGAGGATCGCGAGCAGCGTCGCACTGCCTTCGCGCGACAGAAATTCTTGATGCGCGACCCAGTGCACCAGGTGCTTGATGAGTGTCTTCGGCACGCTCGCATTCACGTTGTAGTGCGACATGTGGTCGCCCACGCCATAGGTGCACCAGCCCAGCGCGAGCTCGCTCAAATCGCCGGTGCCGACGACGATGCCGCCGTTGAAATTGGCCAGCCTGAACAGGTGGCTGGTGCGCTCGCCAGCCTGCACGTTCTCGAAGGTGATGTCGTACACCGGCTCGCCCCTGCCGTACGGATGGCCCAGGTCGGACAGCATCTGCGTGCAGCTCGGACGGATGTCGATCTCGCGCGCAGTGCAACCGATGGCCGTCATCAACTGGTGCGCCTGCGCCAGCGTGCGGTCGCTGGTCGCGAAGCCGGGCATGGTGAAGCCGAGGATGTTGGCGCGCGGCAGCTTCAGCCGGTCCATCGCCTGCGCGCAGACGAGCAGCGCGTGGGTCGAGTCGAGCCCCCCCGACACGCCGATGACGACCTTGTCGATGTGGCTCGCCTCCAGCCGCTGCACCAGCGACTGCACCTGGATGTTGAAAACCTCGCGGCAACGTTCGTCGAGCGTCGCGGCGTTGGCCGGTACATAGGGGAACCGTTCGACGCTGCGGCGCAGGCCGCCCGGCACGCTGGTGGGCGCCTTCAAGTCGAACTCGATGGTGCGCCAGTCGGCCAGCGCCGCCTTGTGCTTTTGCACCGACACGCCGAAGGTGTTTTGCCGCATGCGTTCGCGCGACAGGCGCTCCAGGTCGACGTCGGCGCTGATGACGTGCGACCGGTTGCTGAAGCGCTCGCTCTCGGCGAGCATCTCGCCGCTTTCGTAGATGAGCGCCTGGCCGTCCCAGGCCAGGTCGGTGGTCGATTCGCCGATGCCGGCGGACGAATACAAATACGCCGACAGGCAACGCGCCGATTGCGAGCTGACCAGCTGGTGCCGATAGCTCGACTTGCCGATCGTGATGTTCGATGCCGACAGGTTGACCAGCACCGTGGCGCCCGCGAGCGCCGCGAAGCTCGATGGCGGCAGCGGCACCCACACGTCTTCGCAGATCTCGACATGGATCTTGAGCAGCGGCAGATCGCGCGCATGGAATATCAGCTCCGAACCGAACGGGACCCGCTCGCCGCACAGGTCGATATCGGTCGCGAGCGCACTGTCGGCACCGTTGAACTGCCGCCCCTCGTAGAACTCGCTGTAGTTGGGCAGATAGGTTTTGGGCACGACGCCGAGCAACCGCCCCCCGGCCACGAGCGCCGCGCAGTTGAACAGGCGATGGTCGACGCGCAGCGGCAGTCCGACGATGGCCACCGCGCCGATGTCGCGCGATGCATCGACCACCGCTTGCAACGCGACCTCGCAGGCTTCGAGCAGGGCGGCCTGATGAAAGAGGTCGTCGCAGGTGTAAGCCGACAGCCCCAGCTCCGGGAACGCGACCAGCGCGGCACCGTCGGCTGCGGCCTGGCGATACATTGCGATGGTCTCGGCGGCGTTGAAAACCGGGTCGGCGATGCGATTGCGCGGCACTGCGACGGCGACCCTCGCGAATCCGTGGGTGTAGGGGTTCAGAAAGGTTTCGAGCGATGCGGTTTCAGCCATGAAGCGCATTGTCTCTTCGAACGGTTCCAGGCGTTCGGCGAGTCCCGCTAGAGCTGGAACGCAATGGTCAGCAGCAAGCCTTCGGCTATGTCGCGCACGATGCCCGGCGAGCGCGCCCGATAGCGCTCGCCGGCCGACGCGGTGGTTTCGATCCACTCGGCCAGCCATTCGATTTCGGGCTCGCCGTAGAACACCACGGCGGCCTCGTGGTTGAGCAGCAGGCTGCGCAGGTCGAGGTTGATGGAACCGCACATCGCCAGCGTGTCGTCGACCACCACGGCTTTGGCGTGCGCCATGAAGGGGAGCATCCGGAAGGTGACGCCGGCACGGGCAAGGTCGCGCATGGCGCGGGTGCGGACGAAATCGGCCAGCCGGTGATTCGAATGCTGGGGTATCGCGAGCGTCACTTGCACGCCGCGGCGCGCCGCCAGCCGCAAGGCGTCGCGCAGACCGTCGCCGGGCACGAAGTACGGCGTGATCGCGAGGATGCGGTGCTCGGCGCGAAAGCAGGCGTCGAGCAGCAGCGACTGCGCCGTGTCTTCGGTCTGGTCCGGGCCGCTGGGGAGAAACTGGGCCAGCGTGCCACCCTGGGGCAGCGCGGCGTCGGGACCGATGGAACGGGGCTTGCGGCCGCGCACCGAGGCCCAGTCGTGATCGAACTGGCGTGCTGCCGCAGCGGCCACTTCACCGCGCAAATCGAACGAGAGATCGCGCCACGCGACCGGGTGTGCCTCGTTGCCGTTGAAGTATTCGCCGGCCAGGTTGCGGCCGCCCGACCAGAGCCAACTGTCGTCGGCTATCGTGAGCTTGCGGTGGTTGCGCAGGTTGCGCGGCCCGTCGCGGCGCAGGCTGAAGATCGGCCGGAACACCGCCACTTCGCCGCCGGCCTCGCGCAACGTGTCGAAGTAGCGGCGCGGCAAGCTCAGCGCGCCGAAGCCGTCGAGCAACACGCGCACTTTCAGGCCCTGTCGCGAGCGGCGCGCGAGCCGCTCGATCACGTCGCGGCCGAATGCGTCATCGCCGATGATGAATGTGCAGATGTCGAGGCGTTCGCGTGCGCCTTCGATCACCTCGAACAGCGCGTCGCGAGCGTGCTGTCCATCGGCGTGCATGCGGATTTCGCAGCGGCTCGGCGCGGCGAGGCCGAAGCTTTCGATAAGTTCGGCCGCCCAGTGGCCCGGTGGTGCTATGCGGGGCGGTCGTGGCGAGCCGCCCGGTCGCAGCTTGCGGCGGCCGAACATCAGGTACATCGGTAGCACCAGGTACGGCACCAGCGCGAGCCCCATGACCCAGGCGATGGCCGTGGACGGTGCGCGCTGCTCGCGCCGCAGCCGCGTGGTGAGCACGTAGGCCAGTACGGCCAGCGCACCGAACAAAAAATGCTGGGCGGGCGACGGCAGCCAGGCGACCAGCGCGTGCAGCATCAGGCGTCGCTGCGAGGCTGTTGCGGACGGTGCGGCACCGTTTCGTGCAGGAGGTGTTGCAAATGCAGCGGGACGCCGCGGTTTTGCGACGCCAGGAATTGCATCATCGGCGCGATGACCTCCACAACCGCAGGGCGCCGCCCAACGCGTTCACGCCACGCTATGAGGCGTGGCGCCTCCGTGGTCATCAATGCACCCTTGCGCTCCGCATAGGTCTGCGCGACGTAGAAAGCGATGTCGGCATACGAGTAGCCGCCCGCGAGATAGTCCTTCCCGGCGAGCAGCGCTTCGAGGTACTCGTAGAACGCAGCGCAACCCGCACAAGCGGCCTGTGCCGCGGCGCTCTGCATGTCGTCCTGCAAGCCGAAGAGCTTGATGACATGCGGGAAGAACACCTCGTCGGACTTCAGTTCGAGCTGGCGCGTGTGGGCACGCGCCGCGATGCCCGACTGCCACAGCGCGGGCTCCGGCTTCAGGTCTTCGAGGTATTCGAACAACTGGGTCGAGTCGAACAGTTCGAGCGGGCCATCGCTGACCGACGTGTCGATCAGCACCGGCACCTGATTCTTCGGATTGATGCGCGCGACCTCAGGATGCAGAGGCAGGTAGCGGTCGTCACGATCGAACGGGACCATGACCAGTTCGAACGCGATGCCCTTCTCGAGCGCCGCGATCTGCACCTTGGCGCCGAACATGCTGAGCGGACCCGAGAAGAGCGTCAGCACGTCAGCTTCCCCAGACTTCCTGCGCTGTTTCAATCACCAGGCGCAGCTTGGCGCGCTGCGCTTCGACCGCAATGTTGTTGCCGTGCACGGTGCTCGAAAAACCGCATTGCGGCGACAGTGCGAGTTGCTCCATCGGCGCGTACTTGGCGGCTTCGTCGATCCGGCGCTTGAGTTCGTCCTTGTCTTCCATCTGGCCGAACTTGGTGGTCACCAGCCCGAGCACCACGGTCTTGCCCTTGGGCAGGTAGCGCAGGGGCTTGAAGTCGCCGGAGCGCGCGTCGTCGTACTCCATGAAGTAGGCGTCGAGGTCCATCTCTTTGAGGAGTGCCTCGGCTACCGGCTCGTAGTTGCCGGCGGCCGCGTGGGTGCTCTTGAAGTTGCCGCGGCACAGGTGCATGGCGAGCAGCATGCCGGGCGGCTTCTGTGCGACCACCTTGTTGATGAAGGTAGCGTAGCGATGCGGCAGTTCATTGGGATCGTCGCCGCGGCGGCGGGCGGCTTCGCGCATGTGCTCGTCGCACAGGTAGGCGAGGTTGGTGTCGTCCATCTGCACGTAGTTGCAGCCGGCAGCGGACAGGGAGCGCAGCTCGTCGCCGTAGGCCTTGGCCACGTCGTCGTAGAACGCGGGGTCGAGTTCCGGATACGCCTCTTTGCTGATGCCGGCGCGGCCACCGCGAAAGTGCAGCATGGTGGGCGAGGGGATGGTGACCTTGGGAGTGCGGCCGGCCGCGACCTGCGACTTCAGGTACTCGAAGTCGGCGAGCTGGATGTTCTGCTTGTGGGTGACTTTGTCGATCACGCGCATCACAGGCGGCGCGAGCTCTTCGGTGCCGTCGGGCCGGCGAATGGTCACCGGAATATCGGTCTTGACGCCGCCGAGTTGCTCCAGAAAATCGATGTGGAAGTACGTGCGGCGGAACTCGCCGTCGGTGATGCTCTTCAGGCCGACGTCTTCCTGGAACTTGACGATCTCGGTGATCGCCTTGTCTTCGACTTCGCGCAGTTGCTGCGGCGTGATGGTGCCTTTGGCTTTTTGCTCGCGTGCATCGAGCAGGTACTTGGGGCGAAGAAAGCTGCCGACGTGGTCGTAGTGGGCGGGCAAATGGGCGTGTTCGGTCATGGTGTCTCCATCGAATCTGCGAGAAGGATCTACAAAGGAAGGAAGGATCGTATCGGAGCCCGTATCGAATGGCGCAGGCAAGGCTGCCGGGAATGCTAGATTCCGGCGTCGCGGTGAATTTAATCGAACATTTGTTCGCACAACGAACACTGCAGTATTTACCATGAGGGTCTGCGCCCGTCGAGTGCCGACAATCAGAGGTTCACGTTTTTGTTATCCCCGTCCGAGGACACACTCATGCATCGTCGCTTCTTTGCCAAGACCGCCGGCCTGACCGCGCTGGCCCTGGCCCTTCCGCTGGCCGCTCATGCGCAGGACAACAAGTTCAAGATCGGCCTGATCCTGCCGATGACGGGCCAGTCGGCCTCGACCGGCCGCCAGATCGAAGCGGCCGCCAAGCTCTACATGGCGCAGAACGGCGACACCGTCGCCGGCAAGAAGATCGAACTGATCGTCAAGGACGACACCGGCCTGCCCGATGTGACCAAGCGCCTCGCGCAGGAGCTGGTCGTCAACGACAAGGTCAACGTGCTCGCAGGCTTCGGCCTGACACCGCTGGCGCTGGCCGTCGCGCCGATCTCCACGCAGTCCAAGACGCCGCAGGTGGTCATGGCGGCGGCTACGTCGAGCATCACCGAGGCGTCGCCGTACATCGTGCGCACCAGTTTCACGTTGCCACAGGTGTCGTTGCCGATGGGTGACTGGGCCCCCAAGAATGGCATCAAGTCCGTTGTCACGCTGGTGGCCGACTATGGCCCGGGCAACGACGCAGAAAAGTATTTCACCGAGCGCTTCCAGCTGAACGGCGGCAAGGTCATCGAGAAGCTGCGCGTGCCGCTGCGCAACCCCGACTTCGCGCCATTCCTGCAGAAGGTGCGCGACGACAAGCCCGATGCGCTGTTCGTCTTCGTGCCGTCGGGCGCCGGCGCTGCGGTCATGAAACAGTTCCTTGAACGCGGCATGGACAAGGCCGGCATCCGCCTGATCGCGACCGGCGACGTGACCGACGACGACCAGCTGAACGACATGGGCGATGGCGCACTCGGCGTGGTCACCTCGCACCACTACTCGGCGGCGCACCCGTCGGCCGCCAACAAGAAGTTCGTCGAGGCTTTCAAGAAGGCCAACCCGAGCATGCGGCCCAACTTCATGGCGGTCGGTGGTTACGACGGCATGCGCGTGATTTACGAGGCGCTCAAGACCACCAAGGGCCAGGGCGGCAGCGATGCCTTGCTGGCGGCGATGAAGGGCCAGGTCTTCGAGAGCCCGCGCGGCGAAGTGCTGATCGACGCGCAAACGCGCGACATCGTGCAGGACGTGTATTTGCGCAAGGTCGAGAAGAAGGACGGGCAGCTTTACAACGTCGAGTTCGATGTGATCAAGGCTGTGAAAGACCCGGGCAAAGCCAAAAAGTGATGTCCAGCGGGCCGGGGGGCGAGCTTTGCTGACTATTCTTTTTGACGGCGTCGCCTACGGCATGCTGCTGTTCGTGCTCGCTGTCGGGCTCGCCGTCACGCTGGGGTTGATGAACTTCATCAACCTGGCGCACGGCGCTTTCGCGATGGCGGGCGGCTACCTCACCGTGTTCGCGATGCAGAAGCTCGGCATTCCGTTCTTGTGGTGCCTGCCGCTGGCCTTCGTCGTCGTCGGTGCCGCGGGTGCGTTGCTGGAACGCACCCTGTACCGGCCGATGTACGGCAAGTCGCATCTGGACCAGGTGCTGTTTTCGATCGGCCTGGCTTTCATGGCGGTAGCGGCGGTCGACTACTTCGTCGGATCGTCCCAGCAAAACATCCAGTTGCCCGAGTGGCTGCGCGGTCGCACCGAGATCGGCGATGGCGCACTGATGCTCGGCATGGGCCACTACCGACTCTTCATCATCAGCGTGTGCGCAGTACTGACGGTCGTGCTGCAGCTCATCCTTTCGAAGACGCGCTTCGGCAGTCGGTTGCGTGCCGCGGTGGACGATCCGCGCGTGGCGGCGGGGCTCGGCATCAACGTCAACATCGTCTTCCTGCTGACCTTCGCGGTCGGCTCGGGGCTGGCCGGCCTGGGCGGTGCTCTGGGTGCGGAAATCCTTGGGCTCGATCCGACGTTTCCGCTCAAGTACATGATCTACTTTTTGATCGTGGTGTCGGTCGGTGGCACGTCTTCGATCACCGGGCCGCTTGCTGCTGCACTGCTGCTTGGCATTGCCGATGTGGCCGGCAAATACTTCATTCCCAAGATGGGCGCCTTTACCGTCTACCTGCTGATGATTTTGATCTTGATGTGGCGGCCGCAGGGCCTCTTCACGCGCAAGGGAGGCCGTTGATGAACGGCGATGTCGCGCGCCTCGCTCTGCTGAATAAGGCACGTTGGCGGCCATGGGAATTCGTGGTGTGGATCGTCGCGTTCGCGCTGCCGTGGCTGGTGCCGTCGCATGCGCTGCTGGTCAACGAGATCGCCATCGTGGCGCTGTTCGCGATGTCGCTCGACCTGATCCTCGGCTATGCCGGCATCGTGTCGCTGGGTCATGCGGCGTTCTTCGGTTTCGGTGCCTATGCGGCGGCGTTGTTCGCCAAGCTCGTGATGCCGGACCCGACCGTCGGTCTGTTCGTCGCGATCGTGCTGTCGGCGGCGCTGGGCACGATCGCCAGCGTCACCATCCTGCGTGGCAGCGACCTCACGCGGCTGATGGTCACGCTCGGCACTGCATTGCTTTTGCTGGAGCTGGCCAACAAGCTCGATTGGCTGACCGGCGGCGCCGATGGCTTGCAAGGCGTGGTGATGGCGCCGGTGCTCGGGTTTTTCGAGTTCGACCTCTTCGGTCGCACCGCGGCCACCTATTCGCTCGTCGTGATGCTGGTGCTTTTTCTGCTGATGCGCCGGCTCGTGCACTCGCCCTTCGGCGCGACGCTGAAGGCGATTCGTGACAACCGGCTGCGTGCCATGGCCATCGGTATTCCGGTGGCGGCGCGGCTGGTCACGATCTACACGGTCGCCGCAGGCGTGGCGGGCGCGGCGGGCGCGCTGCTCGCGCAAACCACCGGCTTCGCCTCGCTCGACGTGCTGGCCTTCGACCGCTCGGCCGACGTGCTTCTGATGCTGGTGATCGGCGGCGTGGGCTGGCTTTACGGCGGCGTGGCTGGCGCCATCGTTTTCAAGCTGTTGCAGAACTGGCTGTCTGCGGTGACGCCGCAGTACTGGATGTTCTGGATCGGCTTGATCCTGGTCATCTTGGTGCTGGTCGGGCGCGAGCGCTTGTTCAAGCCATCGACCTTGTTCAAACGCGCATGAATGCCGAAGTGACCGACACCGCTGTCACCGAAACCGTTCTCGCCGCCACCGGCCTGGTGATGCGTTTCGGCGGCATCACCGCGACCAACAATGTCTCGCTCACGCTCAAGCGCGGTGCGCGTCACGCGCTCATCGGCCCCAACGGCGCAGGCAAGACGACGCTCATCAACATCCTGACCGGCGTGCTGACGCCGACCGAAGGGCGCATCGAATTGCTGGGCCAGGACATCACCCGACTGCCGCCGCATCTGCGCGTCGCACGCGGCATGGTGCGCACGTTTCAGATCAACCAACTCTTCGATTCGATGACGCCGCTGGAAACGCTGGCGCTGGTCGTGTCGCAGCAGCAAGGCGGTGCGGCGCAGTGGTGGAAACCGCTGGGCGCATCGAAGGCGGTGGTCGAACGTGCTGCGCAATTGCTCGACCAATTTCGTCTTGCAGAAGTTGCGTCGCAACAAGTGAAGCACCTGGCGTATGGCAAGCGACGTCTCCTCGAAATCGCCATTGCGCTGGCGTGCGAGCCGCGCGTGCTGTTGCTCGACGAGCCGGTGGCCGGCGTGCCGGCGGGGGAGCGTGAGGAGTTGCTGCAGACTGTCGCCGCCTTGCCGGCCGATGTGTCGGTGCTGCTGATCGAGCACGACATGGACCTAGTCTTCAGCTTCGCCGATCGCATGACGGTGCTGGTCAACGGCACGCTGTTGACCGAGGGCGACCCCGACACCATCGCCAACGATCCGAAGGTCAAAGAGGTGTACCTCGGCCATGGAGCTGTTGGGACGGGCGGCTCCGACAACTTGGCAGGAGCGGCGCATGTCTGAGTTGCTCCGCATCGAGAACCTGAGCGCTGGTTACGGCGAGGCCGTGGTGCTTACCGGTATTTCGCTGACCCTCGGCGAAGGGCAGACGCTGGCACTGCTGGGCCGCAACGGCACGGGAAAGACCACGCTGATCAACACGCTGGCCGGCGCGACGCGGCAGCATGGCGGAAGCATCACGCTGGGCGCCGGCGCGTCTGCGGTTGCGCTGCACAAGCTCGCGCCGCACCAGCGCGCTGCTGCGGGCATAGGCTGGGTGCCGCAGGAGCGCAACATCTTCAAGTCGCTCACGGTGCATGAGAACCTCACAGCCGTGGAGCGCACCGGCAAGTGGAACGCGCAGCGTGTCTACGAGATGTTCCCGCGGCTGGCAGAGCGCAAGGGCAACCTGGGCACGCAGTTGTCGGGCGGCGAGCAGCAGATGCTGGCGGTCGGCCGTGCGCTGGTGGTCAACCCCAAGCTGCTGCTGCTCGACGAGCCGTTGGAAGGGTTGGCGCCGATCATCGTGGAAGAGTTGCTGCGCGCCATCCGCCGCATTACGCAAGACGAGGGGCTGTCGGCGATCATCGTCGAGCAGCATCCGCAGGCGATCCTCGCGATCTCCGACGAAGCCGTGGTGCTCGACCAAGGGACCGTGGTGCATGCCGACACTGCAGCAGCCTTGCGGGTGCAGCCCGAGGTGCTGGAGCGGTTGCTCGGCGTCGCGCGTTGAACCTCGCATAGACCCTCGCATACAACAGCGCGCTGCGCAGGTATTCCAGCAACGCGTTTAAGGGTGTCGGCGTCTTAGGGCCGAACTGGTCCGGCCGGCCGAAGCCCTGCTTGACGACCAGCCCTAACGTTTGCCCAACGCCTGCACGCAAGCAAAAACCATGACCCGCTCGCAAATCGATTGTTCAATCGGCTTGCGCGCATCACGAGGGGTTCGCATAGCCTGCCGGTTCGGTCAGCAATCCGTCAGAGACTGTTCAGCTGGAAAGTTGTTCCAGAGTCTTTCCGGACTCGATGGCTTCTTTCAGCCACTTGGGACGCGGGCCCATGCCACTCCACTCCCGTCCTGCGTCGTCTTTGTAGCGCGGCCTGGACGTCGATTTCGCCTTCGCCGCTGCGTTTTTCCGCTTGGTTTGCTTTGCTTTCTTTATTGTCTTTGGAAGCAGGGCGTTTGCGGCCGTCGTTGTCGCCGTTCCGGCGAAGTCTTCGAGTGCTTTTCCAGCCGTCAGTGCTTCGCGAAGCCAACGCGGACGCGGTCCGCGACCACTCCAGACGTTGCCATTGCCATCGGCGAACTTGGGAGATTGCGATGCCGAAGACTTGGCCTTGGAAGCCACCGTCACGCTCGGCGCAGTGCTGGATTCGAAGCCAAGTTGCGCAGCCGTGATTCCATAGTGCGCTATCGCTTCCTTGATGCGCTCGATGACTCCAATAGCCTCGCGTTGGAGTAGTTTCTGTGCTCGCTGCTGCAACAACTCGATCTGCTTTTGCACTTGCTCGTATGTCTGCGCCATAAGTAATTCCAGGGACTGTGAAGGACTCGACTTTACTCCTCGCGAGTGTGCGGTCGAAATGAAGGACTCTGTGCCGATACCCAATCGGCATTCCAGCCGCATGCAAAGTGGCAGTGATCCGATCTTCAAACGCAGCAAAAGCCGCGTTGTCATGGGATCGCAGTGCTTCAGCGACTGCAGGCGGTTGGCATATATGAGTGTCTCGTGGCGCTCGATTAACTATGCGCACCGATTGGGTTCAATCCCACATAGCCGCTGTCCAATCCTTTCATGCCGCTTGTCGGTACAGTGGATGACTCGACGGACACGCCGGGGCGAACACTGCCATCGCGGCTGAAAACTGACGGATGCGCCGCGACATGTTTCTGGTGAAGCGTGACGGCCGCTGGCTCATCGCAGGCGCGCAGAACACGTCGGTCGACGAAGTGGCGGGGAAGTTCGATCCGATCGCGAAATGAAAAAAGCCTGCTATTGATTAAATAGCAGGCTTTTCAATACCACGGGATGTTTGGTGGTGGGCCCTGAGTGACTCGAACACTCGACCTACGGATTAAGAGTCCGCTGCTCTACCAACTGAGCTAAGAGCCCCTGAATCGACATCGCTGTCATCAGGCAATCCTTCGATTATAGCCCAGCAAAAACAGGCCGCGCTAGGATGCGTTTTTGTCGCCGGCTTGAGGGAAACACCATGATCGAAGCAAACACGCCACAAAACGTCGTATTGACCGGCGCCGCGGGTGCCTTGGGCGGCACGGTCGCGCAGTACTTTCTGGATGCGGGCGCGCGTGTCGCGCTGCTGGACCATAGCGCCGAACACCTGAGCAGCACGTATCCTGGCCTGGACAACTCGCGGCATCTGCTGATCGCGGCAGACGTTACGTCGGCGTCTGCAGTCGCCGGCGCGGCGAAGCAAGTGCTGGCGGCGTTCACGCACGTCGACACCGTCGTGCACATCGCAGGCGGCTTCGCGATGGGCGAAGAGACACATGCACTGACGCGTGCGGCGTGGGATCGCATGATGGATCTCAACGCGTGGTCGTTCGTCGCGGTGGCCCAGGCTTTCGTCCCTTCGATGATCGAGCGCAAAGCGGGCAGCGTGATCGCAGTGACGGCGAAGACAGCCGGGCGCGGCCTCGCGGGAATGTCGGCATACATCGCCTCCAAAAGCGCGCTGCAGCGGTTGGTCGAGTCGATGGCTGCCGAGCTCTCGTTGCACGGCATTAATGTGAATAGCGTGGCACCCAGCGTGCTCGACACACCGGCCAACCGGCAGGCGATGCCGGATGCAAATCCCGATAAATGGGTGTCGACTGCGGTCGCGGCAAAGACAATTGGCTTTCTTGCTTCGTCCGCTGCCGCTGCTATTCATGGGCAGCATTTGACGTTGGATGCATAGAGCGAAACATCACTCACCGTCGCAGGATCTCGCGGAGTAATGCTTTCGGATGACTGGTTCAAAACAGGGTCCGGCACAAGTTCACGTACGGCTTGGGTTTGTGATCCAGTTAACCTTTGACGATCATTGAGTTTCTCGGCGCGGTGCGCCACGCACCAGAATCCCGATCTACAAAAAGACGCAGGGATGCAGGTCATGTTCGAAATTGTTTTCTTGAGGGAGCGGGGCGAGCGCAGGGTGTGCTGCCGCGCGCTGCGGCGCACCCGCAGTGCGTGCCTTGGCGGGAGCTTCTGAATGGCGATCTCTCGACGAGCGCTTTTCGGCAAACTCGACATCACACTGTTTCGGGCCATTGAGTCGGCCACTGCATTCGCCAAGCTGCGCGGCAATCCTTATGTCGAGCTGACGCACTGGCTGCACCAGCTTTGGCAGTTGAACGACAGCGACTTGCATCGCATCTGCCGCCACTATCAGGTCGACTCGCAGGCCATTGAAAAAGACCTTGCGTCGGCCCTTGCCGCTTTGCCTGCCGGGGCGACGTCTCTCAGCGACTTCTCCAACCATATCCACGGCAGGCAGCCTTCTGGCCAGCGCCAAGGAAGCGATCCGGCTATTTGCGTACAACGCCGGCATGCGATTGGTCGCGGCAAATGCCGACATCGATATTCGTGCTCTGAAGAACAGCATCAATCTTCTGGCCAAGCTCGACATTACCCACACCGCTAACAAGATCACGATTACAGCCAAGCAAGAGGTGGAGATCAACGGGGGCACAAGTTACAGCCGGTGGAACAGCACGGGCATCGTGCACGGGACCAAAGGCGCCTGGATCGAGCATGCCAGCCTGCACAGCATGATCGGTCCCGACAGTCTTCCAGTGCCGGACATCAAATTCCCCGAGCCTAAATACACGTCCGTCTGCAAAGAGTGTCTGCTCAAAGCGTTGGCCGCAGGTGCGCCATTCGGGGTACGTTGATGCAACGACGATACCTTCAAGACCCGCTGCTGGGTGAAACATTGCAACAAGTCAAGGTTTGGCACGGGCAACTCGGACAACGGTTTCGCGGCGATGACAGCGTATGGACGATCGTCGACGGCGCTCTTTTGGGCTTGGAGGGCGCGCGACTACTGCAGGACGCGTACGGCACCCCGCTGCGCGCTTTCGACGACACAGCGCTTAGTGCATACGAAGAGTTTGGCCTTTTGATCTGGCCCTGGGTTGCTATGGACGCCCACGATGGGCTGGAATCGATGCGCACCGTCATGGCCGACCGACCGGGAGTGAGCTTTGTACGTATCGCGGCCGGACGCACCGGTGCGTTGGGTGGCGTCTTGGCCTGGCTGGCCGGCGCCACCACCGCTGACGATTTGCCGCTTTATATGCGAGTCGGAGACACCCGCGTGCTCAGCAGCTTTTTGCGCCACATGCACTGGGCCCAGCGGGCGCAACTGCAAGCCACCGTGCGCGAATGGGTCTGGCCTGACCGCGAAGGACGCGCGCAGAGCATGGTGATCGAGTCAGAGTCATCGCTTTCAGGGCCGGAGTCGGATCTTGTACTCGACGACGCGCAGTACGCGGCCATGCTCGACGACGCGGCGGCTGACATCTTGCACGCTGCCCTGCGTCCCATTGAATCTTTCTGGAGTGACAGCCGCACCGGCGCACAACTGCACGTGTGGCTGCAGCGCGTGTTGCAACGGACGGCGGCGCTCGGCATCACGCGACAACAAGACCAGTTGGCCTTCACGTCGCTAGCGCTGCGCGTGGCTGGGGAGTTTGAAGCGACACCTGAGTTGGGTGAAACCTGGTTGCGGGTGCGCAGTGGCGCTGCGCGTTTGCCCGACGAGGTTGAGCAATGGAGTGCCTCCCAATGGGCCGCAGTTGAGCGTTTCTGGCATGCATGAAGTCCCATCCAATTTAGTCCGCTGGCTGGCGCTGGCCTGTGCCTTGTTCATGGGCCTGGCGCTGACGGGCTGCAACCCGCCCGCACCACGCGTGGCGCCGGCCATGGCCGTGGGCATCACGGGCTACAACTTCACCAACGAGGGGGTGCAGGAGTTTTACGTGAACGGCAATTACGCCTCCAATCTCCCCCCGTACGGCGGTGGTGGCGGAGTTTCATGCTGCGTCTCGCTGCCCGGGCAGTGGACACCGGGGCTGACTGTGAAGGTGGACTGGACGATGGGCCACTGGACCACGCTTTATGAAACTCGCAAGCATTTGACGATCGCAGAGCAAATCAAATGTTGTTCCATCGAGCGCACCCTGAGCAAAACCGTCCCCGTCGAGCGCTACGGCGAAGAGAGCGGAAACGTGCAGGTGTTCTTCCTGCCCAACGACGAAATCAAGGTGTGGGTATACGACGCAGGGCCACAGAACCCGAACCATCCGTCGCATATGGGCTACCCAAAGAATCCCGCCAAGGCCGAGTAGCCGCCTCTGCGAACCCACCCGATCCACCGACCACACACAAACAAAGACATCCCCCATGGCCGTCGAACCCCTTCCCGCCGCGCAGAGCGCAGACCGCGCATTCAGTTGCCTGGACCAGATGAAGCGCATCAAGGCTGCGCCGCATACCGACGACTACAAGGG
>NZ_JASJXG010000050.1:0-31921 GCF_035018765.1 Variovorax sp. RTB1 | reverse complement strand
GGCCATCGTCACCAACGGCGGCGGCCCGGGCGTGCTGGCGGCCGACTGGGTCAACGAGATCGGTCTGCAACTGGGCAAGCTTTCGGCCGAATCGGCGCAGAAGCTGCAGCCCCATCTGCCGGCACTGGCGTCATTGACCGACCTCATCGACCTTTCCGAAGAGGCCGAGCCCGCGCATTACAAGGCTGCCATCGAAGCCGCTGCCGCCGACCGCCAGATCGACGGCGTGCTCGCCATCTTCTCGCCCAAGCCGGGTGCCGATGCCGCTGCGGTCGCGCGCGTGCTCGCCGACATTCCGCGGCCGATGAGCAAGCCGCTGTTGTCGTGCTGGATGGGCGATGCCACCGTAGGGCCCGCGCGTGAGGTGCTTTCCGAAGCGACGATCCCAACCTTTCGCACGCCCGAAGCGGCGGTCGGCGCGTTCGGCAACATCGCATCGTTCTATGAAAACCAGTTGATGCTCCAGCAGACGCCACCGCCGTTGTCGGCGCTGGCCAAGCCCGACATCGAAGGTGCGCGGCTGATGATCGAAAGCGTGCTCGCAGAACGGCGCAAGGTGCTGACAGAAATGGAGTCGAAAACGCTGCTGTCGGCCTTCCACATTCCGATCACGCGCACCCTGCTGGCACGCAGCGCCAACGAAGCCATGATGATCGCGACGCAGCTCGGATTTCCGGTAGCGCTCAAGATCGATTCGCCCGACATCAGCCACAAGTCGGATGTCGAGGGTGTGGCGCTCGACGTGATGAACGGCGCCGGCGCGCGCGATACGTACACCGACATGATGGAGCGCGTGGCGCGTCTCGCACCCGACGCACGCATCAACGGCGTGACCGTGCAGAAGATGGCGCGGGCTCGGCGCGGGCGCGAGATCTACATCGGCCTGGTCACCGACGAGCCTTTCGGGCCGGTCATCGTCTTTGGTGCCGGCGGCACCATGATCGAGCTCCTCGACGACCGCGCAATGGAGCTGCCGCCACTCAACCAGTTCCTCGCGCGGCGCCTGATCGAACGTTCGCGGGTGGCCGAGACGCTGGGTGAGTGGCGCGGTGCGCCGGCCGCAGACATGGAGGCGCTGGAGCAGGTCTTGCTGCGTGTCTCCGAAATGGTGTGCGAGCTCCCCGAGCTGCGCGAGATGGACATCAATCCGATCATCGTGGACGCGTCGGGTGCGGTGGCGGTCGACGCGCGCATCGTCATCGGTCACATGAATTCGCAAGCGACGGGGCCGCATGGCATCAGCTACAACCACCTGGCCATCCTTCCCTACCCGGCACGATATCGGCGCGAGTGGTCCTTGCCTGGGGGTGCGGGTGGCAGCAGTGGCGTTGCCGGCGGTGTCTACACGGTGCGACCGGTGCACCCCGACGACGCGCAGATGCTGCAAAACCTGGTGCAGCACCTGTCGCCAGAGAGTCGGTGGTTCCGCTACGTGTCGCACTTCCGCGAACTGCCGGCGTCGATGCTGTCGCGCTTCACGCTGATCGATTACGACCGCGAGATGGCGCTGGTGGCCGTGATCCGCGAACGCACGGTCGATACCGCCGGCCTGGCGACCGAAACTGAACGCATCGTCGGCGTGTCGCGCTACATCACCAACCCGGATCAGACGAGCTGCGAGTTCTCGCTGGTGGTGGCCGACGACTTCAGCGGCAAGGGACTCGGTTCACGGTTGATGGAAAGCATCATCGATGCGGCGCGAGACAAGGGGCTCGCAGAGATTGAAGGGCTGGTGCTGGCGGAGAACGCGGAGATGCTGAAGCTGATCAAGAGGCTCGGCTTCGCGGTCAAGCGGTTTGCCGATGATCCAGGTTTTCGATTGGTGACACTCACGCTGTAGCGGCGACGCCGCGCCGCTTGATTTGGATCAAGCAGATGCCATGGCCGTCTGGTGATACTGCGCCGGTGCCTTTTGCGGGCACGCCAAAAGACGGAGTCACCATGAGCCATATGAGTCCTGAAGACATGCGGGCCTTCGTCGAACGCCTGGACATTCTTCGACGATGGGCCGTCGCGCACGACCGCAGGAAGCTGGCTGCGCTGCTGGACCACGAAAACGACGCGGCGCATGCCGACGATGCGAAAACCGCTGCCTGCGCGGCGGTCAAGGTCCGACGTCCGACGCTGGCCGACATCGAGCACGCACTGCAGCGAATCTCGATCGGCCGATATGCCCTTTGCGTGGATTGCGAACAGGTTATTGCGCGTGAGCGACTTCTGATCCAGCCGGCCGCTGTTCGATGCGTCGTCTGCCAATCCACGCTCTCCACAATCGCGCGCTAGGCCGCACGCATCGACACCGACTGGCGTTCAGTGGCCTGTCGGTTCCAGTACGGTGAAAGCTGCGCAAGCCGGTGAAGTCGCTGAAGTCGCCGGATCGAAGCGCCTGCCACGCAAATGAAGCGCCAGAGCCGCGTCCATCGTCTGCACGTGTTTGACGTACCAACTCCTGAGCTGTCGCGTCATCTCGCGCACTTGCAGGAACCGTCTTTCGCGTGCATGGACTAGACCTTCGCGCATGACTTCCAGCACAACGCGATGCTGCACGATGTGATCTTTCCTCGAAGCAAAACCGCTGGATTGCATCCAGAGATCTTCACGCGCGAAATGGTTGGTCGTACAGGCCACGAGATCGCTCCACGCCAATGCAAGCTGCGCATCGTCGGCCACGTCCACGCGCTCGATCAGGTACACGAACGCCTGGTGTTCACGGTCCATAAAAGGCAGGCCCAGCACAAGCGAATCCGACCAGTTCAAGGCAGCCATTCGGTTTCCTTTGAATGAAACCGTCAAGGCTATGCATGCCTCGCCGCAGGGGTTTTGACCTGGGACAACATGGGTCGTAGCGACGCCAAAGAAAAAGCGCGAAAAAAGAAAAGCCCGGAAGGCTCCGGGCTTTGATTCGCTGCATCAGCGTTTTTTTGGAGGCGCGACCCGGAGTCGAACCGGGCTACACGGATTTGCAATCCGTTGCATAACCGCTTTGCTATCGCGCCAAAAAGAACTGTTCGAAAACAACCTGCGAAAAAAAGGGAAGCATGTAGCTTCCCTTTTTCAAAACTTGGAGCGGGATAAGAGACTCGAACTCTCGACCTCAACCTTGGCAAGGTTGCGCTCTACCAACTGAGCTAATCCCGCGTTTCGAGCCTCAGATTATACAACAACTTTTGGCTCTCTGGCAAGGCTCGATCAATGTTTGATCGAGCCTTCCGTGGGCGCTGCAGCCGGCTGCGCAGAACGCTGCTTAGCCAACTCGGCGACCGCTGCGGCAGAGGCAGCGACTTCTTCATCGGACAGCGGCGTCGGCATCCTCTCGAGAGCGATCTCGAGCACCTTGTCGATCCACTTCACCGGCACGATCTCGAGCCCGTTCTTCACGTTCTCGGGGATGTCCTGCAAGTCCTTGGCGTTTTCTTCCGGGATGAGCACCGTCTTGATGCCGCCACGCAAGGCAGCAAGCAACTTTTCCTTCAAGCCGCCGATGGCAGTCACTTCGCCGCGCAAGGTGATCTCGCCGGTCATCGCGACATCGCCACGCACCGGAATGCCCGTCAACGCCGATACGAAAGCCGTCGTCATCGCGGCGCCGGCGCTCGGGCCGTCCTTCGGCGTCGCGCCATCGGGCACGTGGATGTGGATGTCGCGCTTCTCGAACATCTCGTCCTTGATGCCAAGGCGGCGCGCCCGGCTGCGCACCACCGTGCGTGCGGCCTCGACCGATTCCTTCATCACGTCGCCGAGCGAACCCGTGCGTGTGATGACGCCCTTGCCAGGCATCGTCACCGCTTCGATCGTGAGCAGATCGCCGCCCACTTCGGTCCATGCGAGACCGACGACCTGGCCGACCTGGTTCTGCTTTTCAGCCAGACCGAAGCTGTACTTGCGCACGCCCAGAAAGTCGTTCAGGTTGCTGCCGTCAACAGTCACCTTCGGCGTCATCTTCTTGAGCAGCAGGCCCTTGACGACCTTGCGACAGATCTTCGACAGCTCCCGCTCGAGAGAGCGCACGCCGGCTTCACGCGTGTAATAGCGCACGATGTCGCGCACCGCTTCTTCGGTGATGAGGAGCTCTTCGTCCTTCACGCCGTTGTTCTTCAACTGCTTGGGCAGCAGGTACTTCAGCGCGATGTGAGTCTTCTCGTCTTCGGTGTAGCCCGAGAGACGAATGACCTCCATCCGGTCGAGCAGTGCCGGCGGGATGTTCATCGAATTCGAAGTCGCCACGAACATCACGTCGGACAAATCGAAATCGACCTCGACATAGTGGTCGCCGAAGGTGTGGTTCTGCTCGGGGTCGAGCACTTCGAGCAGCGCGCTCGACGGGTCGCCACGGAAGTCGGTGCCCAGTTTGTCGATTTCGTCGAGCAGGAAAAGCGGATTGCGCGTCCCGATCTTGTTCAGGCCCTGCAGCACCTTGCCCGGCAGCGCGCCGATGTATGTGCGGCGATGCCCGCGAATCTCGGCCTCGTCACGCATGCCGCCCAGGGCCATGCGCGTGTACTTGCGGCCGGTCGCTTTCGCGATCGACTGCCCGAGCGAAGTCTTGCCGACACCTGGAGGGCCGACCAGACACAGGATCGGCGCCTTTACCTTGTCCACGCGTTGTTGCACCGCGAGGTATTCCAGGATGCGGTCCTTGACCTTGTCGAGCCCGTAGTGGTCTTCGTTGAGCACCGCCTCGGCATTGGCCAGGTCGTGCTTGATCTTGGTCTTCTTGCTCCACGGCAGGCCGACCAGCACGTCGATGTAGTTGCGCACCACTGTCGCCTCGGCTGACATCGGCGACATCAGCTTGAGCTTCTTGAGTTCGCTCTCGGCCTTTTTCAGCGCCTCTTTCGGCATCTTGGCGAGCTTGATCTTTTTCTCGATCTCCTCGATGTCAGCGCCGTCTTCACCTTCGCCCAGCTCTTTCTGGATCGCCTTGACTTGCTCGTTCAGGTAGAAGTCGCGCTGGTTCTTCTCCATCTGGCGCTTCACGCGGCCACGAATCTTCTTGTCGACGTTCAGGATGTCGACTTCGCGCTCGAGTTGACCATACAGGTTTTCCAGGCGCGCCTTGATGTCGTCGAGGTCGAGCACAGCCTGCTTGTTGTCGAGCTTCAGTGGCAGGTGTGCGGCGATCGTGTCGGCGAGGCGACCCGGATCGTCGATGCTGGAAATCGACGTGAGGATCTCGGGCGGGATCTTCTTGTTGAGCTTCACGTACTGGTCGAACTGCTGCATGACCGCGCGGCGCAATGCTTCGACTTCGGTGCCCTTGGCGGCGCCTTCGACCGCTTCGATCGGGCTCACGTTGGCCGAGAAGTGGGTCTCGCTGTCGTCGATGCGGTTCACGCGTGCGCGTTGCTGGCCTTCCACCAACACCTTCACGGTGCCGTCTGGCAGCTTGAGCATCTGCAGGATGGTCGAGACGCAGCCGACCTCGAACATGTCTTCGACAGAAGGCTCATCCTTGGCCGCGGCCTTCTGCGCCACCAGCATGATGCGGCGCTCGGATTCCATCGCGAGTTCGAGCGCCTTGATACTTTTGGGTCGGCCCACGAAAAGCGGGATGACCATGTGAGGAAACACCACGACATCGCGCAGCGGGAGCAGCGGCAGGTCGAGGGCATCGGATGGCAAGGGGATATGACCGGACATGGAAATCCTTTTAGGCCTTTTTCGCTGCTTCGCGGTACACGAGCAGCGGGGGCTTGTTTTCATCGATGGTCGATTCCTCGACCACCACCTTGTCGACATTGATCGCGTTGGGCAGTTCGAACATGGTGTCGATCAACGACTGTTCAAGGATCGAGCGCAATCCGCGGGCGCCGGTCTTGCGTGCCAGAGCTTTGCGCGCAATCGCCTTCAACGCCGCCGGACGAATCTCCAGGTCGACGCCTTCCATTTGCAGCAGCTTGGTGAACTGCTTGACCACCGCATTCTTGGGTTCGGTCAGGATCTGAACCAGCGCGTCTTCGCTGAGTTCAGCCAGCGAAGCGATCACCGGCATGCGGCCGACCAGCTCGGGGATCAAGCCGAACTTGATCAGGTCTTCGGGTTCGACTTCGCGAAACACATCGGTCAGGCTGCGTTCCTTCTTGCTGCGCACCGAGGCGCCGAAGCCGATGCCCGAAGCCTCGGTGCGGTTCTCGATGACCTTTTCAAGTCCGGAGAAAGCACCGCCGCAGATGAACAGGATATTGGTCGTGTCGATCTGCAGAAAGTCCTGGTTCGGGTGCTTGCGTCCGCCTTGGGGCGGCACGCTGGCCATCGTGCCTTCGATGAGCTTCAGCAGCGCCTGCTGCACGCCCTCGCCCGACACGTCGCGCGTGATGGACGGGTTGTCCGACTTGCGCGAGATTTTGTCGATCTCGTCGATGTAGACGATGCCGCGCTGTGCTCGCTCTACTTCGTAGTTGCAGCTTTGCAGGAGCTTCTGGATGATGTTCTCGACGTCTTCGCCGACGTAGCCGGCTTCGGTCAGCGTGGTGGCATCGGCCATCACGAAAGGCACGTCGAGCATGCGCGCCAGCGTTTGCGCCAGCAGCGTCTTGCCCGAACCGGTCGGGCCGATCAACAGGATGTTGCTCTTGCTGAGTTCGACCTCTTCGCCCTTGGACTTTTCCTTGTGACGCAGACGTTTGTAGTGGTTGTACACAGCCACCGACAACATTCGCTTCGCCGGCTCCTGGCCGATCACGTAGTTGTCGAGGTTGGTCTTGATCTCGAGCGGTGTCGGCAGATCGTTGCGGGCGTCGCGTGCTTCTTCGCCGGCGGGCAACTCGTCGCGGATGATTTCGTTGCAGAGGTCGATGCACTCGTCGCAGATGAAGACCGATGGCCCTGCGATCAGCTTCTTGACCTCGTGCTGGCTCTTTCCGCAGAACGAGCAGTAAAGCGTTTTTTCGCTGGAAGAGCCTTTTTTGTCGGCCATGCAGGTGCCTCGTAACTGGGATTTATCAATGATAGCGAAACAAAAACGGCGTTCCCCGTGTGGGAAACGCCGTTCGTTGCCGTGGCGCGTCAGCGCCGCGAACGGTTACACACCGCGTTTGGAAATAACCTGGTCGACCAGGCCGTATTCCTTGGACTCGTCGGCCGTCAGGAAATAGTCGCGTTCGGTGTCGCGCTGGATCTTTTCGAGCGGTTGACCGGTGCGCTCGGCAAGAATGCGGTTCATCTGCTCACGCGTCTTAAGGATGTCGCGTGCATGAATCTCGATATCGGTCGCCTGACCGCGTGCGCCGCCCAGCACCTGATGGATCATGATCTTGGAATTGGGCAACGAGAAGCGCTTGCCCTTTTCACCGGCTGCCAACAAAAACGCGCCCATGCTGGCGGCAAAGCCGATGCACAGGGTGGACACGTCGGGCTTGATGAACTGCATCGTGTCGTAGATCGCCATGCCGGCGCTCACGCTGCCGCCTGGCGAGTTGATATAGAACGAAATGTCCTTGTCCGGGTTCTCGCTCTCGAGGAACAGCAACTGCGCAACCACCAGATTGGCGGTCTGGTCGTTGACCTCGCCCACCAGGAAAATCACGCGCTCTTTCAGCAAGCGCGAATAGATGTCGTAAGACCGCTCGCCGCGGCCCGACTGCTCGATGACCATCGGAACCATGCCGAGGCCTTGAATTTCTTGTGCGCTCATGAATTTGCTCTCCGAATAAGGGGTTCGTTCGTAATTCGTCATTGACTGCCACTGACTGTACGCCTCAGTGAAATGGGGCTCGTACCGCAAAGCACAAGCCCCATTTCCGTCCCCGCTCATGCAGAGAGGGCAGCTCTCAATCAGCGATCAGTTTTGCTGCGCCATCAGCTCGTCGAACGAAACCGACTTGTCGGCGACCTTGGCCTTGCCGAGCACGAAATCCGTCACGTTGTTCTCAATGACGACAGCTTCGACTTCGGCGAGACGGCGGTTGTCGCTGAAGTACCAGCGCACCACGTCGGCCGGCTTTTCGTAGCTGGCGGCCAGCTCGTCGATATGGGCTTTGATCTGCTCCGGCTTGGCTTGCAGTTCGTTGGCACGCACCAGCTCGGCGACGACCAAGCCCAAGCGCACGCGGCGCTCGGCTTGCGGACGGAACACGTCGTCGGGAATCGGTGCCTTGTCGGCGTCCTTGATACCGCGCTGCTTGAGCTCGGCACGGGCGCCTTCGACCATGCGGTCGACTTCGGCCTGCACGCTCGAGTTGGGCAGGTCGAGCTCGGCATTGGTGATCAGCGCGTCCATCACGGCGTTCTTGTTGCGCGCCAGCAAACGGAACTTCACTTCACGTTCGAGGTTGCGCTTGATATCGGCACGGAGGCCTTCGACGGTGGCTTCGGCGATGCCGAGCGACTTGGCGAGTTGTTCGTTGACTTCTGGCAGGTGCGTCGATTCGATCTTCTTCACGGTGACCATGAAGTCGGCCTGCTTGCCGGCCACATCCTTGCCGTGATAGTCGGCCGGGAAAGAGAGCGGGAAGGTGCGGCTGTCGCCGGACTTCAAACCACGCACCGCGTCTTCGAATTCCTTCAGCATCTGGCCTTCGCCGATGATGAACTGGAAGTCTTCGGCCTTGCCGCCCTGGAAGGTCTCGCCTTCGATCTTGCCTTCGAAGTCGACCGTCACGCGGTCGTCGTCTTGCGCTGCAGCGTCGATGGCGCGCTGCGCGAAAGTGCGGCGCTGCTTGCGCAGGATGTCGAGGGTCTTGTCGATCGAGTCGTCGCCGACTTCGGCGGTGATGCGTTCGACTTCAGCACCGGCCAGGTCCTTGATCTTGACTTCAGGAAACACCTCGAAAATCGCGTCGAAAGCCAGTTCGCCTTCAGGCGACTCTTCCTTCTCGGTGATGCGCGGCTGGCCGGCAACACGGAGTTTGGCTTCGTTGGCGGCTTGCGAAAAAGCCTCGCCGACCTTGTCGTTCATCACTTCGTAGTGAACCGAATAGCCGTAGCGCTGGGCCACGACGTTCATCGGCACCTTGCCGGGACGAAAGCCGTCCATCTTGACGGTACGGGCCAGCTTCTTCAGGCGCGAGTCGACTTCGGACTGGATGGTGCTGGCCGGCAAGGTCAGCGTGATCTTGCGTTCGAGCTTTTCGAGGGTTTCAACGTTCACGGTCATCGGACTCTTCCTTTTGATGGGGTTTCTGGTGCGCGGGGCCGGACTCGAACCGGCACGTTCTTGCGAACGTCAGGACCTAAACCTGGTGCGTCTACCAATTTCGCCACCCGCGCGATCAGGTGAAATGGATGCGAAAACGGGCGGCCTCTGAAAAGCAGACCACCCGTCGAAATCGGTCAACCGCGCATTTTAAACGCTAACGGGGACGTGTTTCTGCACCTCTTGCGAACCTTCGACAGGTTCGCGCTTGACCCTGAACGCCGCGGCATACATTGCAGGCAAGGCCAACAGGGTCAGCACGGTTGCCACGATCAGCCCGCCCATGATGGCGACCGCCATCGGCCCCCAGAAGACACTGCGCGACAGCGGAATCATCGCCAGCACCGCAGCCGCCGCGGTCAGCACGATCGGCCTCAGCCGCCGCACAGCCGATTCGACGATCGCATCCCAGGCAGGCACGCCCGCTGCCCGATCGCTCTCGATCTGGTCGATCAGGATTACCGAGTTGCGCTGGATCATGCCCATCAACGCGATCACGCCGAGCAACGCGACAAAGCCGAACGGCCGGTTCAACAGCAGCAATGCCGCCGACACACCCGCGATGCCCAGCGGCCCGGTAATGAAGACCAGCAGCGAGCGACTGAAGCTGTGCAGTTGCAGCATCAACAGCGTGAATACCAGGAACAACATGATCGGCACGCCGACCACGATCGACGACGAACCCTTGCTGCTCTCCTCCACCGCGCCCGCCACTTCGATGCGATAGGCGCCCTGCCCGTCGGCCCGCCACTTCGACTCAATCGCGCGCAGCTTTGGCAGCAACTGGCTGGTCACGGTGGCGCCTTGCAGCCCCTCGACGATGTCGCCCTGCACGGTGATCGTGTAGTCACGGTTCTGGCGCCAGATCACGCCCGGCTCCCATGTGAATACCGGCCGGGCGATCTGTGTCAACGGAATCGAATGGCCCGATGTCGTCGGGATGTAGGCGTTGCCGATGTCCGAGATCGCCTGGCGCTCGTCCGGTGACTGGCGCAAGACAATGTCGATGAGCCGGTCGTTCTCGCGGTATTGGCCCACGTTGGTGCCGCTGAACATCGTCTTGGACGCTTGCGCGATCGCCTGGCTCGTCACGCCCAAGGCGCGTGCCTTCGATTGATCGATCTCGAGCCGGATCACCTTGACCGACTCGTTCCAGTTGTCGTTGACGCCGCGCATGTTGGCGTTGTCGCGCATCACGGCCTTGACCTCGTCGGCCTTGATGCGCAGCGTCGCCGGATCCGTGCCGATCACGCGAAACTGCACCGGGTATGCGACAGGCGGGCCGTTGGGCAGCAGCTTGACGCGGCCCCGCACCTCGGGGAATTCCTGCGCCAGGATGGCCGGCAGTTTCACGCGAAGCAACTCTCGCTGATGCAGATCTTTCGTCAGCACGATCATCTGCGACACGTTGGTTTGCGGGAACACCTGGTCGAGTGGCAGATAGAAGCGAGGCACGCCGGTGCCGATCCAGGTCGCCACCGTGGCCACGCCGGACTCCTGCATGAACCGTTTCTCGGCACGTCGGGCAATGGCTTCAGACGCTGCGAACGAGGTGCCTTCGGGCGACCACAGTTCAACCAGGATTTCAGGTCGACTCGAATCGGGAAAGAACTGCTGCTGGACCTTGCCCATGCCGACGATACCCAACGCAAAAATCGCAACAGTCGCACCGATGGTGATCCAGCGGTACTCCACGCACCAGTTCACCGTGCGGCGGAACGTGTTGTAGAAGGGCGAGTCGAACAGCTCGTGCGGTGGCGCGTCAGGGTCGTGCGGCTTCACCTTGAGCAGCACCGTGCCGAGATACGGCACGAAATACACCGACACGATCCAGCTCAACAGCAGGGCGATCACGGTCACCGCGAAGATCGCGAAGGTGTACTCGCCCGTCACAGACTTCGCGATGCCGATAGGCAGGAAGCCAGCCGCGGTGATCAAGGTGCCAGTCAGCATCGGCTTGGCGGTCACGTCGTAGGCGTAGGTCGCGGCACGCACCTTGTCGTAGCCCTCTTCCATCTTCCGCACCATCATCTCGACCGCGATGATCGCGTCGTCGACCAAGAGGCCGAGCGCGATGATCAGCGAGCCGAGCGAAATCTTGTGCAGCCCGATGCCGAAGTAGTTCATCGCCAGGAAAGTCAGCGCCAGCACCAGCGGAATGGTGATCGCCACCACCAGCCCCGGCCGGATGTCGACATACCAGCCGAAGCGCCCGCCCTTGTGAAGCCCGAGCGCGATGAAGCTCACCGCCAGCACGATGGCCACGGCCTCGACCAGTACGTCGATGAACTCGCTGACGGAGTCAGCCACCGCCACCGGCTGGTCCTGGATCTGCGCCAGCTTGACGCCGGCCGGCAACTGCCTGTCGATCTCTTTGGTCGCGACCTTCAGCGCCTTGCCCAACGCGATGATGTCGCCGCCCTTGGCCATCGAGATGCCGAGTGCCACCACTTCCTTGCCCTGGTAATGCACCTTGACGGTCGGCGGATCGACGTAGCCACGGTGAATGTCGGCGATGTCGCCGAGGCGCAGCTGGTTGCCCGAACTGCCGCGAATGGGCATGTCGCGCAACTGTTCGACGCTGGTGAACTGCCCTGCCACGCGCACCTGCACCACATCCAAAGGCGACTGGATCGTGCCGGCAGGCTCGACTGCGTTCTGCGAGCCGATCTGCGCCAGCACCGCGTTGAAGTCGAGCCCCAGTTGCGCCACGCGCTTCTGCGAAACCTCGATGAAGACTTTTTCGTCCTGCAGACCGAATTGCTGCACCTTGGAAACGTCTTTGACGCGCAAGAGGCGCTGGCGCACATCGTCGGCAAAGGTCTTGAGCTCGGATTGGCTGAAGCCTTCGCTTTCGAGTGCGTAGATCACGCCGAAGACATCGCCGAATTCGTCGTTGAAGAACGGGCCCTGGATGCCGCCGGGCAAGTTTCCGCGCATGTCGGCGATCTTCTTGCGCACCGTGTACCAGACGTTAGGTACCTCACTAGCCCTGGACGAATCCTTGATCTCGAAAATGATCTGCGACTCACCCGGCTTCGAGTAACTGCGGATTTTGTCGGCGTACGGCACCTCTTGCAGCGTGCGCTCGATCTTGTCGGTGACCTGCTCGGCCACCTGCTGCGCAGTGGCCCCGGGCCAGAACGTCTGCACGACCATCACCCGGAAGGTGAACGGCGGGTCTTCGTCCTGCCCGAGCTGAAAGTACGAAGTGAACCCCAGCACCATGAGCACCAGCATCAGGTAGCGTGTGAGCGCCCCGTGGTCGAGCGCCCATTTGGAGAGATTGAACCCGGCGGGCTTGGCTTCGACCGGCGACGTCATTGTTTGGCACCCGCTGCGGTGGGCACGACAGCGGCGGCGGGCGCAGGGGAAGGCGCCGCTGCGATGGCGTTCTTATCTTGATAGATCGACACCTTCTGACCCGGCTGCAGTACGTGCACGCCGGCCACCACGACCATCATCCCGGGCGTGATGCCACCGGAGATCACCGCCGCGTTGCCGTCGGCCGTCGCGACCTGCACGGCTTGCAAACGCACCGTCATGGTGTCCTTGTCGAGCACCCAGACAGCGCTGCCCTGGCCCTCCTGACGCAGCGCGCTGGTCGGCAACTTGATCACCGCGGTGCCGCTGCGCGACAGGCTCTGCGGGCGGGCATAGACGGTGGCACCGAGGGCAGGCGCGGTCGCCGCATCGATGGCGACCTTGACGGTGTAGGTGCGCGTCACCGCATCCGCACTGGCCGCGACTTCGCGCACCTTGCCTTCGAGTTCAGCACCGCCAGCCCAGCCGCGCACTGTCACCGGCGCACCCGGCTTGATGAGCGCAGCACGGTCTTCCGGCACCGCGAACACCACGTCGCGTGCGCCGTCCTGCGCGATGCGAACCACCGGCGTGCCGGAAGTCACCACCTGGCCCGGCTCGGCCTCGATGGCGGTGACGATGCCCGGCACGTCGGCCACCAGCGTCGTGTAGTTGGCCTGATTGCCCTGCGACGACAACTGCGCCTGTGCCTGCTCGAACTGCGCCTGCGCCGATTTGTAGGTGGTCTCGCGGCGCTCGAGATCGGCCCCGCTGATGAAGTTCTGGTCGCGCAACCCCTGGTAGCGCTTGAGGTCACTCGCTGCGATGTCGCGATTGGTCGTCGCTGCGGCCAGCTGGGCACGCGCCGCATCGGTCGCGAGCTTGAAATCCTGCGGATCGAGTTGCGCCAGCACCTGGCCGGCATTCACATGCTGGCCCATATCGACCTGGCGTTTGGTGATCTTGCCGCCGACCCGAAAACCGATGCGCGATTCCACGCGGGCCCGCACCTCGGCGGAAAACTCGGGCTCGGTGTCAAAAGTGGAGACACCGACCGTCGTGATCTTGACCGCGCGCAACGGCTCCTCTGGCGGGGCGGGATGCGAGCAGCCGGCAATCGCCAATGCGGCAAATGCTGCCGCGACTGCTGAAGTGACCAGGGAACCGCGGCGAGCAAAAACAGCGCGAACGAGGGGCAACGCGGGCATAGGACCTACCTTGAGAAAACGAAACGGCAGTCATTACTGACCGGGCGGTTAGTAATCTAGGGTAAACGCGAAAGCGTGTCAATTGGCCGGTCAGGTCCGTTGCCCAAGCTCCACCAGCCGGTTGCCCGGCAGATGAAAGTAGTCCGAAGCGCGCCCCGCATTTCGCTGCATCCAACTGAACAGCGCCACCCGCAGCGGGTTCATGCCCGGCAAATTGGCCGAGATCGACGCCCGCGAGGTGAAGTACGAGGTCGTCATAGAGTCGCAGCCGATACCCTGCTGGTACGCGAAGATGCGAATGAAATTCGGCACGTCCGGCGGTTCCATGAAGCCGTGCCGCGCGGTCACCGTCCAGACGCCGTGGCCCAGCGACTCAGACTCGATGCGCTGGGCCGCGTCCACACGCGGCGTGTCGCAGGGCCGGACCAGCAGCACGATGACCTGGTCGTGCAGCACCTGGTTGTGCTTCAGGTTGTGCAGCAGCGCATACGGCACCGAGTCGACATCGACGCTGGGAAACACCGCCGTGCCACGCACCCGATGCGGCAGGTTGATGGCGAGCGATTCGATGAACGGTTTGAGCGGCAGGCGCTCGGCGGCCGCGACTTCGAGGCCGATGCGCCGCCCCTTCGCCCAGGTGGTGAATATCACCATGACCACCGCGGCGACCGCGAGCGTCAGCCAGCCGCCCTGCGCCACTTTCAGGCTGTTGGCAAAAACGAAGGTCAGGTCGACGATCGCGAAGAGCACCACGCCGACGACCACCGCAACGCGGTTCCAGCGCCAGAGCCCATAAGCCACCACGCCCGCCAGCAGCGTCGTCGTGACCATGGTGATCGACACCGCGATGCCGTAGGCGGCGGAGAGCGCGCTCGAACTCCGAAAGCCCAGCACCAGCAACAGCACGCCGACCATCAGCATCCAGTTGATTGCCGGCACATAGATCTGCCCGATGGCATCGCGCGAGGTCTGCACCACGCGCATGCGCGGCAGGTAGCCCATGCGCATCGCCTGCGCTGTCAGGGAAAAGGCGCCGGAGATCACTGCTTGCGAAGCGATGACCGTGGCCATGGCCGCGAGCACCACCATCGGCAATACGCTCCATGCCGGGAAGAGTCGGAAAAACGGGTTGTCGATGGCTGCCGGATTGCCAAGCACCAAAGCGCCCTGGCCGAAGTAATTGAGCACCAGGCCGGGCAGCGCGACAAACGCCCACGCCAGCCGAATCGGCCGCGCGCCGAAATGCCCCATATCGGCATACAGCGCCTCGCCACCGGTGAACGCCAGGAACACAGCGCCGAGTACGGGCAGCGCCTGCGCCCGATGCGTGAATAAGAAGCTGAAAGCATGGCGCGGATCGAGCGCTGCCAGCACCTGCGGCTGCTGCCAGATCTGCCATGCCCCACCCACCGCCAGAAGGAAGAACCACAGCAGCATGACCGGCCCGAAGACCTTGCCGACCACCGCCGTGCCCTTGCGCTGCACCATGAACAAACCAATCAGGATGACGATGGTGATCGGGATCACGAAGCGTTCCAGCCCTGGTTGCAGCACCTCCAGCCCCTCGACCGCGGACAGCACCGAGATGGCCGGGGTGATGAGGCTGTCGCCGTAGAACATCGCCGCGCCGACCAGGCCCAGCATGCCAAGCAGTTGCCAGGCCCAGACCGGCGTTCCCGGACCTTCCATTGCCCGGCGCGCCAGCGCCTGCAAGGCCAGGATGCCACCTTCGCCATCGTGGTCGGCGCGCAGCACGAACACCACGTACTTGAGCGTGACCACGAACATCAGGCCCCAGAAGATCAGCGACAGCATGCCGAGCACCGCGTCCGGCGAAAAAGGCACGCCATGGTCCGGATTCAACGTTTCCTTGAACGCATACAGCGGCGAGGTGCCGATGTCACCGAACACCACACCGAGCGCGGCGATCATCAGGCCTGCGCCCGGTGGCGTCTTGGCCGCGTCCTGCAGCGTCTTGGGGGGAGAGTTCATACGGTGGTTCGAGCGTGACGGTACGACGAGCATAGGGCCGGGCGGGACAGACTGCGACCGACGTGTGGCGACTCGCCGACAATCGCCGACGTGCCTGACCACTACGAAAATTTTCCGGTCGCGTCGTGGTTATGCCCGGCGCGCCTGCGCCCACCGATTGCGGCCATCTATGGGTTCGCCCGCACCGCCGACGACATCGCCGACGAGGGCGATGCGTCTGCCGATGAGCGGCTCGCCGACCTGAGGGCATTCCGCGCCGACCTGGCCGCCATTGCAGCTGGGCGCGCTGCCTCGTCGCGCTGGCCCGGCGTGTTCGGACCGCTCGCGGCTGCCATGGCCCAGTTCGAATTGCCCGAATCGCTGCTGGCCGATCTGCTCTCTGCTTTTATGCAGGACATCGAGAAAACGCGCGACGGCGGCGCTTATGCCGACCGCGCCGAGCTGCTCGACTACTGCCGCCGATCGGCCAATCCGGTGGGCCGGCTGCTGCTGCATCTTTACGGCATCGCCGAATCGGAATCGCTGCGCCGGAGCGACGCCATCTGCAGCGCACTGCAGCTCATTAATTTCTGGCAAGACCCGAGCGTCGATCTGCCGCGCGGACGCTTCTATCTTCCCCTGGCGGATTGTGCGGCGCACGGGCTGGCGCGCGAAAGCTTCGACTCTTTCAGGCCGATGACTTCGGCCAAGCCACCACGGCAGGCCATCGCGCTGATGGCACAAGAAACCGCATGGGCACGCGAGCTGATGCAGCAAGGCGCACCGCTGGTGCATCGACTGTCCGGCCGCGCCGGCTGGGAACTGCGCCTCGTCGTGCAAGGCGGCCTGCGCATCCTCGACAAGATCGAGGCCATCGGCTTCGACACTTTTTCAGAGCGTCCGACCATCGGCAAAAGCGATGCGCCGCTGCTGGCCTGGCGAACCCTGTGGATGCGGAGACAATCGCAACCGATGAAAAAAGAAGAAGCATCCCCGCGATGACGCCCGAACAGTACGTCCAGGACAAGGCGGCTGCATCGGGCAGCAGCTTTTATTACGCCTTCCTCTTTCTGCCGAAGCCGCGTCGCGCCGCCATCACTGCGTTTTATTCGTTCTGCCGCGAAGTCGACGACGTGGTCGACGAAGTGACCGACCCCGGTGTCGCCGCCACCAAGCTCGCCTGGTGGCGCACCGAGGTCGCCCAGTCTTTTGCCGGCCAACCGCGGCACCCGGTCATGAAGGCGCTCATGCCGCATGCGGGCGCCTACGGCATCGAGGCGCGGCAGCTGCACGAAGTCGTCGACGGTTGCCAGATGGACCTCGACCAGACGCGGTACCTCGACTTCCCTGCACTGCGCCTGTATTGCCACCGCGTGGCCGGCGTTGTCGGCGAAGTCGCGGCACGCATCTTTGGACAGACTGAGGACGCAACCACGCAGTACGCCCACAAGCTCGGCCTCGCTCTGCAGCTCACCAACATCATTCGCGATGTAGGCGAAGACGCATTGCGCGGCCGCATCTACCTGCCCGTGAACGAGTTGCAGCAGTTCGACGTCAAGGCGCACGAGGTGCTCAACCGCGTCCACTCCGAGCGCTTCGTCGCGCTGATGAAGTTTCAGGCCACGCGTGCCCATGCCGCCTACGACGAAGCGCTGACGCTGCTGCCCGCTGCCGACCGACGTACACAGAAGCCCGGCCTGATGATGGCGAGCATCTACCGCACGCTGCTGCGCGAGATCGAGAGCGACGACTTCCAGGTGCTGAACCAGCGCGTGAGCCTGACGCCGGTGCGCAAGCTTTGGCTCGCGTGGCGTGTCCAGGCTTTGGGTCGCGTATGACGCGACGGCGCCGCATTGCTCCCTTTCCATGAGGGCAACCACCGTCGCCATCGTGGGCGCAGGTTGGTCGGGTCTCTCCGCCGCAGTGGCCGCCACCCAAGCCGGCCACGATGTCACCATCTTCGAAGCAGCCCGCACGCTCGGCGGACGCGCCCGCGCCGTCCAGGCCACCCTGGCCGACGGCCAAAACATAATCCTCGACAACGGCCAGCACATCCTCATCGGCGCCTACACCCAGACCTTGCGCTTGATGCGACAGGTCGGCATCGATGTCGACACCGCACTTCTGCGCATGCCGCTGACGATGGTCTTTCCTGACGGCATGGGCTTGCGCTTTCCCAAGCTGCCGGCACCGCTCGACGCGCTGATAGGCATCGTGAGCGCACGCGGCTGGTCGTGGCGCGACAAGCTGTCGCTACTGCGCGTCGCCGCGGGATGGCTACGCACGAAGTTCGAGTGCGAGGCAGACCGCACGGTCGCCGATTTGTGCGGTGAACTCACGCACCGTGTACGGGCCGAGATGATCGATCCACTGTGCGTCTCGGCGCTGAACACGGCAGCAGACGCGGCCAGCGGTCAGGTGTTCTTGCGCGTGCTGCGTGATGCGATGTTCGGGGTGAGCGGCGGATCGAATCTCCTGCTGCCGCGTGTCGATCTGGGTGCGCTGTTTCCGGAAGCAGCGGCACGCTGGGTGGCAGCGCATGGCGGCCGCATCGCGCCGGGCTGCCGCGTGCAGGCGATCGTCCCCGCAGCGCGTGGCTGGCGGATCGTCGGAGACGGCGACAAAGGCCAGGCCGGCGTCGAGGATGCCAACGGCGAGTTCGATCACGTCGTGCTCGCATGCCCTCCCGGCGAGGCGGCACGGCTGGTCGAATCGAGCGGCGTTGTGCAAGCCAGAAGCTGGTCCGCCAACGCACGCGCCTTGCGATTCGAAGCCATCACGACGGTCTATCTCGAAGGCGGCCATAGGTTGCCCAAGCCGATGCTGGCACTGCGCTCGACGCCCGACGCACCCGCCCAGTTCGTCTTCGATCGCGCACGGACCGGTGGTCCGGACGGCTTATGGGCCATGGTCGTGAGCGCGAGTTCGACCGAGCGCGCGATGCTCGAATCGCAAGTCGTTGCCCAGGCCCGCGAGCAACTGGGTTGCGCCGATCCCAGAGTCGTGCTGACCGTGGTCGAAAAGCGCGCGACCTTCGCCTGCACGCCCGGCCTCGCGCGCCCTCCGATGTCGATAGCGCCCGGCCTCGACGCTTGCGGCGACTACATCGAAGGCCCTTATCCCGCCACGCTCGAAGGTGCGGTCATGAGCGGATTGGCCGCAGCGGCAAAAAAAATGCCCTCGCCATGACACTGCAGTACCTCGTCTTCGACTTCACGGAAGACACGGAAGGCATCGGCACTTTCGAAGCGATGGCGTCGACCACGCCAGCCGAGGCCGCTCAGGTCGAGGCTGAAATCGCGCAGGTGCTTGCATGGGCTAACGCCCTGTTCCCCCTTGGACGCGGCGAGTTGAGCGCTGGCGCCGACTGGGACTTCGATCTGCAGGAACCCGACGAAGGCGCAGCGCGGCGCACCTTCGTCGTCTCGATCAGCGGCACGGCAAGTTTTTGCGAAGCGGTTCGGGAACAATTCGCACTCGACTGAAGCCGGTCGCTCGGACTGCGCGGCTACCCTGCTTCCAGCGCCACGCACAGCGCGTGCAAGTTCGGCACGATCAGCTGCGGCCTCGCATCGTGCTCCCAAGGTCGCTCGTCGCGAACCAGCCAGGCCGCCTGCATGCCGGCGTTGAGCGCGCCGACCACGTCCAGCGCGGCGTCGTCGCCCACATGCAGCACGTCGCGCGGCAACAGGCCGACGGAAGCGGCAGCCGCACGAAATATCGGCGCATGCGGCTTGCCGCTGCCGAACGCGCGCGCGTTGAAGGCGGTGCGAAACCAGCGTCCGACACCGGTGAGGTGGATGTCTGCATTGCCGTTCGAAATCGCGACCAGCGGGTAGCGCTCGCTCAGCCACTTGAGGGCCGGCAGCGCATCGTCGTAGAGCTCCACGCGCTGACGCTGCGCGAAGAAGGCATCGAAGGCCGGGTCGGCAAGGGCCGGGTCTTCACCGGCGCGCCGTAGCGCGGTGCGAATCGACTCGCGGCGCAGTGCGCTCATGTCATGCGCGAGGTCCGATCGTTCCTTGGCAGTGGCTTCGCGCAGTTCGCGCAGGATGCCGGGCGTGACCAGCAGCTCCGCAGTCTTCGGCGCCTCCTTGACGAGCCATGCATGAAGCACGCGCTCGGCGCGCTCGATGGCGGGCCACACGGGCCAGAGGGTGTCGTCCAGGTCGAGTGAAATCGCTGAAATGCGCTTCACATCTAGTTGGACGGGAGCCACCGGGACTGCAGCTTCTGAGGTCATGCGAGAGAATATCGCATGCCTTCCAGCCCTGCGCCGAGCCCGGTCTCCCCTGCTACATCCCCTGCCAACGAGCGCACCGCCGTGCTCTGGTGCAACCTCGGCTCGCCCGACGAGCCCACCGCGCCGGCGGTGCGGCGCTACCTTTCGCAGTTCCTGCATGACTACCGCGTGGTGGAAATTCCGCGTGCCATCTGGTGCCTGATCCTGCACGGGATCATCCTGCGCGTGCGGCCCGCCAAGTCGGCTGCCAAATACGCCAGCATCTGGCTGCCCGAAGGGTCACCGCTCAAGGTGTGGACGAAAAAGCAGGCCGTCATGCTGGCCGGCTGGCTCGGCGAACGCGGCCATCGCGTCACGGTGCGCGACGCGATGCGCTATGCCAATCCGTCGATCGCCTCGCAGCTCGATGCGCTGCAGGCCGAGGGCGTGACCCGCGTGCTGGTAATGCAGGCCTACCCGCAGTATTCGGCGACCACGACGGCCAGCGTGATCGATGCGGTGCAGGCGTGGACCAAGCGGCAGCGTCGCATGCCGGAGTTTCGCTTCGTCAACCGTTACCACGACGACGCCGGCTACATCGATGCGCTGGCCCAAGGTGTCGAGCGCTACTGGCAGCTCAATGGCCGGGGCGATGTGCTGCTCATGAGCTTTCACGGCATCCCGGCACGCAACATCGCGCTGGGCGATCCTTACCAGGAGCAGTGCCTCGAAACCGCACGCCTGCTGGTGGCGCGACTGCAGCTCTCGCCGGCGCAGCATCGCGTGACCTTCCAGTCGCGTTTCGGTCGCGCGAAGTGGCTGGAGCCCTACACCGAGCCGACCCTGCGGGAACTGGGCGCAGCCGGCACCCGTCGCGTCGATGTGATGTGCCCCGGCTTTCCGGCGGACTGCCTCGAGACGCTGGAAGAAATCGCGATGGAAGGCCGTGAGGCTTTCGTGCATGAAGGCGGCGGCGAGTTCCACTTTATTCCGTGCCTTAACGACAGCCCGGCGTGGATCACCGCGCTGGCCGACATCACCGAGCGCAACCTCGCTGGCTGGCCGACCCTGCAGGGTTAGCCGCACAGATTCCCGGAGAACGCGGGACTGCCGCAATGCGGAATCGTTAGGCTCGTGATTTCTCCGGAGCCATTGAAGTCGCTGGCGCCACGCCGCCAAAATCGCTCAACTGCATGTGCCCTGAATCCGCACATTCCACATGAATAAGACCGGCACTGCCTCCCCCATGGCGCAGCGAGTTGTCGATCAAATTGCGCAACGCCGAATTCAACAGCGGTCGGGGAACCAACACGGTGGGTGGCCTGGGCGGGCACTCTAAAGCGACAAAACCGGTCCGTTCCAGCAAGGACGCACCTTTGAATACTTGAGTTGACTGATCTGTCCGCGTCTTATCAACCGAGAGTCTGCTTCACAAATTTCACAAATTCCGGTGACGTTTCCAGATCGAAGCCGAATCGTTTCGCTTCGGCGAATGTTTGACTGCTATTCCAGCCTTCCTGTCCCGCCTTGCTCAGCGACAGGAGCAGCGCAGCGCGCGCGCCGGTGGCGCAGTGCAACAGAAACGGGCCTTCGTGTTCTTTCATTGCATTGTCCAAGACCCCTATCTGGTCCGCCGATAGCGCGGCTTTGTTGACCGGAATGTTGATGTAGGCCATCCCGTGAGTCTTCGTCAAACTCTGGTTGGATGCCACAGTCTCCGATGGCAACCGGAAATCGATCACCGTTCTGATGCCTTGCTGCCTGGCAGCATCGAGATCCTGTTCGGTAGGTTGGGGCCCCATAAAAATTTGGTCGTCGATGCGGGTGCACGAGGTCATGCTTTGGCTCCTTGAAAATGAGATCAGCCCTGGAGGCTTTCGGTCATGTGGTCGCAGTATTGCGCCAGGTTTTCGGGAAGATGGTCCGGACAGACACCGCACTGCCGGTTGCCGGGCACGGCGTAATCGATGAACTTCGGATACGGCAGTTTCAGCTTGGCCATCGTGTCCCGGAACTGCTCCAGGGTTTGCTGCTGGCCGAGGCGCGGGTTGCGTTTCTTTTCCTGCGCAATGGTTGAAACGCGCCGGTCCTGATAGTCGTGGGCCGGATAAACCAGCGTGTCATCCGGCAATGAAAACAGTTTCTCAGTGACGCTTTTGTACAAGGCATCGGCATCACCATTCTGGAAGTCCGTACGGCCGCAGCCTTCGATCAGCAACGCGTCGCCGGTCAACAGCCTGTCGCCGAGCAGGTAAGCAAAGTGCCCGGCCGTGTGGCCCGGCGTGTGCAGCGGCTGCAACTGGAGGCTTCCCATCGTGAACGGCGTTCCTTCTTCAATGCCGACATCGACGCAGGCCAGCCGATCGAATGCCGGTGCCACGATCCTGCTGCCGACCTTATTCTTGAGTTCGAGGGCGGCCGTGATGTGGTCGGCATGGATATGCGTCTCCATGGTGAACGCCAGCGTCAGGCCAAGGCGGTCGACTTCTGCCAAATCGCGTTCCATGGTGACGATCACCGGATCGACCAGGATAGCCCTGCCTGTGTTCTGGCAACCCAACAAGTAGGTGTAGGTACTCGACAACGGCTCGAACAGTTGGCGAAAGATCATCGAAGTTCTCCTGGGTCGGGCGGTATGGCAGGCCAGCACTTAAAGCGCGGCGTGCTTTTGCCAGCAGAATTACATTGATTTATATTATATTGATAAGCATAATGAAAGCAAGCCTTTGAAATCGATTCCCCTTCATGAAATCTGCAGCCATCGCCTTCGACACTGAAACGCTGCGCCGGGCTGCCGATCAGGCCGTCGGTGCGCTCAAGTTACTGGCCAACGTCGAGCGACTGTTGTTGCTGTGTCAGTTGTCGCAAGGCGAAATGTGCGTGGGCGATCTGGAAACACACCTCGACATCCGCCAGCCGACGCTGTCGCAACAACTCGGCGTGCTGCGCAACGAGGGCGTGGTCGCCACACGCCGCGAGGGCAAGAACATCTACTACAGCGTGGCCGATCCGAACCTTCTGCAGATCCTCGAGGTTCTCTATCGCCTGTACTGCCCGAAGGAACAATGATGACGATTGCCTGGAATATGTTCACGCCCTGGCCGGCGTTGGCGGGCGGGGGTTTGATAGGTATCGCTGCAGCCATGCTGGTGTTGCTCAATGGCCGGATTGCCGGTATCAGCGGCGTCATCGGCGGCCTGTTCGTCGACTGGGGCTCGGCAGCATTCTGTTTGGCATGGGCTGGGGCATAGCCGGCTTCTGTCTGGGGCCGGGCTTGGTGGCGCTCGGTATGGGGCAGTTCAAGGCGGCGGTGTTCGCGGTCGCGATGCTGGCGGGCATGGGAGTCTTCGAACTCCTCGAACGACGCAGGATGGCGGCGCTACCGCGATCCGCATAGGACCACAAACCAAGGAAAACAGATGAAAAAACCAATCAACTTATTGTCGATCGTCACGACCGTTCTTCTCGCCCTGTCGTTGCAGTGCGGAGCGTCTGTTGCGTCGGCTCAAACGACAGTCCCGGCCGCCGAAAACACCAAGCCGCCATTGCAGATCGCGGCACAGACCGGGCTGAAGGTCGTCATTCAGATTAACTACGCAGACACTGTTCCCAATGGCATTGCCAAACAGGTGCTGGCAGCGAAAAACTTGTTCGATCATTACGCAGCGCTTGGCATGCAGCCTGGCAAGGACTACGACATTGCCATGGTCTTCAGGGCTGACGGCGCGCAATTTCTACTGACTGACGATGCCTACGACAGCAAAGTCAAAACACCGCATCCGGCAGGCAATCCGAATCGAGCCCTGCTCGACGAGATGGTCAAACAGGGCGCAAAGCTGTACGAATGTAGCGTCGCCATGCGACTGAAAGGCTACTCGGCTCAAGACTTGTTGCCGTACGCCCGTGTGGTCGTCTCCGGGATGGGCACCTTGGTCGATTTCGAGAAATCCGGGTATCTGCCAATCACGCCGTGACAAGTCTTTTCCTTGCCCGGACTCAGAGAGTCGACGGCCTGACCAGCGTCCCAAGCTCAGTGCCAGTTACAGGCGACCGAGAAAGTCGCGCTTGCCGACCGGCACGCCGTTGTGACGCAGGATGTCGTACGCGGTCGTCACGTGGAAGAAAAAGTTCGGCAGCGCAAAGTGCAGCAGGTACGACTGGCCGGTGAATTCAAGCTCGACCGTGCCCGCCTTCATCGTGACGACGCGTTCCTCGCTGCCCTCGAAGGCTTGGCGCGAGACGGTCTCTAGGTAGTCGCGTGTGTTGGCGACGCGTGCTCGCAGCTCGTCGAAAGTCGTTTCGGTATCGGGAAAGCTCGGTGCCGGGACGCCACTCAAACGCACCACGGCCAGCTTGCTGGCATCGCTCGCGCTCTGGATCTGGAACGACAGCGGGCGCATATCTTCGGCCAGCTTGGCCTGCACCAGCGTCGCGGGGTCGATGCCAGTGGACTCGGCATGCGCAGCACCCTTATCGAGCAGGTGCGACAGCTGCTTGAGGTTGTGCATGAAAACGGTAACGGATGCGTCATACATCGTGAGGGCCATGGGAATCTCCTGGAGTCGCTTTTGCGGTATTGGCGCACTGAGTGCGTGGGGATGAGTCGCGACAGCTTGCTCGTGACTCGGGCCGCGATTGTGACTGCGCGCTCAGATTCCTGCTGAGCGCACGAAGGCCTCGATCGGCGCCAGATGCGAATCCACATTCAGCGCCGGCGCATGGCCGCAACCGGGCACTTCGATCACTTGCAATCGCCCGGCGGCGCCCGGCCCACGACCGCGCATTTCGTCTATGACCTCCGGCCGCACCAGGTCGGAATCGACACCGCGCAGGAGCAGAACCGGCGCCTCGATGGCGTCCCAATGCGGCCAGATGAGGTAGTCGTTTTCATGCGCTGTGAACTGGCGCACCATCAACGGATCGTAGTGCGGCGTCACGCGGCCGTCGGGCAGTCTGCGCGTCGATGTCTCGGTCAGACGCAGCCACTGCGCATCGCTGAGCCATCCATAAGGTTTGTAAACCGTGCGAAAAAACGCTTCGAGTTCTGCGATGGTGTCGAAGGCTGGCGGGTTACCGGCATAGGCGCGAATGCGGTCGATGGCCGACTGCGCAAGCTGTGGGGCGTTGTCGTTCAGCGTGAGGCTCGCGATGCGCGACTTAATGCGTGGCACGGTCAGGCCCGACGCGCACACGGTGCCGATGGCGCCGCCCATCGACGTGCCGACCCAGTGGATGCGATCGAGCTTCAGTGCATCGCAAAACGCTTCTGCAAGCCGGGCATAGAACGAGAGCTGGTACTCATCGTCGGGCGCCGGGCTCCACTGGCTCAGGCCACGGCCGATGGTGTCGGGGCACACCACCCGGAATCCCTTGGCGGCAAAGTGTGCAGCGAGCTCATCCATGTCGCGGCCGGTCCGTGCCAAGCCGTGCCATGCGACGACGACCGGTCCGTCTTGTGGACCCCAATCCATCCAGTGGATTTCGCGCCCCAGTATCTTGACGTAGCAGGAAGACGGCGGGGTCATCGCAAGGCCCTCGCGCGCAAACGGCCGACGATGCCGGTCGGAAAGTAATACACCGACAACACGAACAGCACGCCCATCCACAGCAGCCAGCGGTCGGGCGACAGCAGCGCGGACAGCCACGGCAAGCCGCTCGCCGCATCGCTGCCGAGCTTGAGCAAGTCCTGCAGATAGCTCTGTGCCATGACGAACAACGCCGCACCGATCACCGCCCCGTAGATGCTGCCCATGCCGCCGATGACGACGATCAACAGCACGTCGACCATGATCTCGAAACTGAGCGAAGTGTCCGGCCCGTTGTAGCGCAGCCAGATCGCCAGCATCGCGCCCGCGAGCGTCGCGAACAGCGCCGACAGCACGGCAGCCGTGGTGCGATACACGACCACGCGGTAGCCGATGGCCTCGGCCCGAAACTCGTTCTCGCGAATCGCCTGCAGCACTCGACCGAACGGTGAGTTGACGATGCGCAGCAACGCCAGCACAAGCACGACCGCGACCACGAACAGCAGGTAGTAGCAGAGCAAGCGGCCGTCGAGCGAGACACCCAAGAACGGCTCGTCGGCAAATTCGAAGCTCGGCGAGATCAGCGCGGGAAGCTTGAACGTGAGGCCGTCTTCGCCGCCGGTGAAGTCCGACAACTGCGACGCCAGCGTCTGGAAAGCCGACGCCACCGCGAGCGTGATCATCGCGAAAAAGATCGCCCGGACGCGCAGCGAAAACAAGCCGACGGCCAGTGCCAGCACCAGCGACACCGCGAGCGAAGCGCCGAGCCCGACTACCACCGCGCCCCAATTGGCGCCGAGCCGCGTCGCCGCGATCGAGATGCCATACGCCCCGATGCCGAAGAACATCGTGTGCGCGAAACTCACGATGCCGGTGTAGCCCAGCAGCAGGTCGAAGCTCGCCACCAACACGATGAACACAAGCACCTTGGCCGCCACGCTCAGCGCCTTGACACCGGGGAAGATGAAGGGCGCGAAGGCCAGGCCGAGCAACAGCGCAACCAGCAGCACCGCCAGCACGCGGCTGCGCGGCATGTCATTGGAGAGAAGGCGTTTCAACATTGCCGGACTCATCGATTCGCCACCGGATAGACGCCCTGCGGCCGCCATAACAACACGCCGACCATCAGCAGGATGTTGGAGAACAGCGCCACCTTCGGTGCCAGAAATCCGCTGTAGTTGGCCATTAGCCCGACCATCAACGCACCGATGAGCGCACCACCGGTCGAGCCCAGCCCGCCGATGATGATCACGATGAAGATGAGCACGTTGACCTGCGCGCCGATCTGCGGCACCACGCTCTGCTGGAACATGCCCCACATCACGCCACCCAGGCCCGCGAGCGCGCTGCCGACGACGAACACGCCGATGAAGAGGCGCCGGATCCGGTAGCCCAGCGACTCGACCATCTCGCGGTCTTGCACGCCGGCGCGGATCAAGAGACCGATCTTGGTGCGCGACAGCGTCCAGGCCAGCGCGAGGAAAACGACCAGACCGATTGCAACCGCCAGCAGCCGGTATTTTTCGATCGAAGCGCCGAGCCAGAACACCGTGCCCTGCAACGCTGCGGGTGGCAGCAACGGAATCTGCTGCGGCCCCCACACCACCTTGATCAGCTCTTCGCCGATGATCATGCCGCCCATGGTGATGAGGATCTGCTTCAGATGCTGGCCGTACACCGGCCGCACGATGAAGCGCTCGAACACCACGCCCAGCGCACCGGCCGCCAGCATGGCGAGCAGCAACGCCGGCAGCAGCGCGACGAGATTGCGGCCGAGCGAGTCGACACTGGTCCAGTCCTGCATGCCGCCGAGTACGGTGGTCGCGACATAGGCACCGAGCGCGATGAACACGCCGTGACCGAAGTTGAGCACGTCCATCAGCCCGAACACCAGCGTGAGCCCCGACGCGATGATGAAGATGATCATCCCCATCGCCAGGCCGGCGATGGTGAGCGTGAGCCATGTCGATGGAGTGCCGACGAGGGGCAAGGCGACGAGCGCCAACACCGGCACGAGCAACAGCGGCTTCCAGTCGAAATCCAGTTCGAATTTCACAGCGATGGACTTCACAGTGCCAATCCCAGCAGCGACTGCTGCAAAGCAGTGTCTGCAGAGAACTCGGCCATCGATCCGGCGTGCACCACGCGGCCGTCGTCCATCACCGCCACGCTGTCGCCCAGGCGCTGAGCGAAGTGGATGTTCTGCTCGACCAGCAGCACCGTCACGCCGCTCGCCTTGAGCTGCGCGAAGGCGTCGATCATGTTGTTGATGATGGCCGGCGCGAGTCCCTTGCTCGGCTCGTCCACGATGAGCAGTTCACGCGGCTCGACGATGGCGCGCGATACCGCGAGCATCTGCTTTTGGCCGCCCGACAGCTTGCCGGCGGGGTGATTCCAGAACTTCTCGACCGCTGGGAACAGCTCGAAGATCCATTCGAGCCGGACCGTGTCGATGTCCGATGCGCGCTTGGCGCTGCGTGCCGCGAGCACCATGTTTTCTTTCACCGTCAGGTCCGAGAAGATGCCCATCGTTTCAGGAACGTAGGCGATGCCGAGCTCGGCGATTTGAGGTGTCGACAGGTGCGTGATGTCTTGACCATCGCCCTGCCCCGCGCCAAAGCGCACGGTACCTTGCGAGGCCTGCCACAGTCCCATGATGGTTCGCAGCGTCGTCGTCTTGCCCGCACCATTGCGGCCGAGCAGCATCGTGAGCTGGCCGCGCGGCACCACGAGGTCGACGCCGTGGAGGATGTGGTACGCGCCGATATGCGTGTGCACGCCCTTCAGTTCGAGCAGGTTGGTCATGCGGCTTCCTTCACGGCGGCCGAACCTGCAGCAACACCAAGGTACGCCTCCTGCACGATCGGCGATGCGATCACTTCAGCCGGTTCGCCGTCCGCCACCAGCGTGCCGTTGTGCAGCACGATGATGCGGTCGGCCAACTCGCGCACCACGTCCATCTTGTGTTCGACCAGCAGGATGGTCTTGCGCTTGTCCTGCTTGAGCTTGCGGATCAGATCGAGGATGACCGGCGCTTCGGCCGCGTTCATGCCGGCAGTGGGTTCGTCGAACATGAAGACCTTGGGTTCGAGTGCCATCAGCAACGCGACTTCGAGCTTGCGCTGATCGCCGTGCGGCAGGCTGGACACCACCGCGTATTCCTTGGACTTGAGTGCCACGTCGGCCAGGATCTGGTCGGCGCGATCGGTCAGATCTTTGTGATCGCTCCAGATGCTCCACAGGTTGAAGCCGCGCCGATGCGCGCCTTCGCGAGCAGCCTGCACCGCGAGCCGGACGTTTTCGAGCACGCTCAGGTTGGGAAACAGATTGGTCAACTGAAACGCCCTGCCGAGACCGGCACGCGTGCGCTCGGAAGGCGACAGTCCCGACAGCACGCGACCATCGAGCGAGACCGTGCCGGCGCTCGCTTTGAGCTGCCCGGAGATCAGGTTGAAGTAGGTCGTCTTGCCCGCACCGTTGGGGCCGACGATGGCAGTCAACGTGCCCGGCGCGAAAGCGCACGAGACCGCGTTGACCGCCACGTGACCGCCGAAGCGGATGGTCAGATTTTTCGTTTCGAGCAAGAGCCGACTCAGCGCTTGTTCTTGATGGGGATGTTCATCTCTTCAGGCTTGATTTCGTGCACCAGCTCCGGCACGCCCCATGCGAATGCCGGGTCGATCTTGATCTTGAAGTGGTACATCGACTGCATTGCCTGATGGTCTTCCTTGCGGAAAGTCATCGTGCCCTTGGGCGTATCGAAGCTCATGCCTTCCATGGTGGTGATGAGCTTGTTGGTGCCGGTGTCGCCACCCGTCTTCTTCAGCGCAGTGACGATGGCCGTGGCCGCCGCGAAGCCGCCTGCGGTGAAGAAGTCAGGCGGTGCCTTGTACTTCTTGTAGTGGTTGGCGACCAGCCATTCGTTGGTCGCGTTCTTCGGGATGCCGAAGTAGTAGTAGATCGAGCCTTCCATGCCCGGGAACGGCTTGTAGTTGACCAGCGCCGGCAGGATGTTGCCGCCGCCCGCGATCTCGATGCCGGCGCTCTTCAAGCCGAGGTCCGACACCTTGAACGAATTGGCCGCGCCGGCCCACACGATGTAGACCACCTTGCGGCCCGACACGCCCTTGAATTTTTCAAGCACGCGTTGCGCAGCCGCGGTGAAGTCGGTGGTCGCCGGCGGCAGGTATTCCTCGCCCACGATCTTGGCCTTCTTGATGGCTTCCTTGAAGGCTGTCTGGCCATCGCGCCCGAACGCGTTGTCTTGCGCCATCAGCACGATCGACGTGCCTTCCTTGTCTTGCGCGACCGCGTTGCTGATGGCGTCCTGCGAGCTGTTGCGCGCGGTGCGAAAGATGTACTTGTTCCACTTGTCGCCGGTGATCGAATCGGCCACAGCGGGCTCGACCACGAGAATCTTTTTGTACTCCTCCGCGACAGGCAGCATCGCCAGCGCAGCGCCTGACGACGAGGTGCCGACGGCGAGGTCGGCCTTGTCGTCGCTGTACGCCGTGGCGAGCAAAGACTTGGCGACATCGGGCTTGCCCTGGTCGTCTTTTTCCATCACGACCAGCTTGCGGCCGTTGACCATCATCGTGCCGCCGGTCGCGTATTCGAGGCCGAGGTTGAAGCCGATCGCGGTCTGCTTGCCATAGGCTTCGAGCGGACCGGTGTTGCTGTAGATGTGGGCAATGCGGATGTCCTTGCCGGACTGCGCGAAGGCCGGCGTCTGACCCAGCATGGCGAGCGTGCCGATGGCGCCAAAGGCGGCCGCGAGCGCGACGGTGTTGCGACGATTCATCTTTTGTCTCCGTGGAATGATGGCTGAATATTGCACAGTTCATGCCAGCGCGGAAACGCTTGTTTACACGGGGTGTTCATTTGCAAAGTGCAACTTTCGTGCGATGCACAGACAGCCGTTTTGCTCGTATTTCATACAACTGCCTGATCTGTGGTCAGGGTTTTCCAGCAGCTTGCTTGACGCGGTGCCTGTTCGGCCTGTACGGCAATCAGCGGTCTTCGGTGGCACCCGTCATGCGGTCGTACAGCGTGGCGCGCGAGATGCCGAGCAACCGCGACGCCGCCAGCTTGTTGCCGCCGGTGCTCGACATCGCCGCAGCGATCGCGCGTTGCTCGAGTTCGGCGATCTGTTCCGACAGCGGCCGCAACAAGCGCGTGCCGTCGACATCGTCGTCAGCCTGCAATGGCACCTCAGGCGCCGCTATCTTTTCAACACCCGTTTCGGCCAGCACGCGCTTGATCTCGGCCGCGTCGATGCGCGTCGAATCGCTGCGCATCGCGACCTGTTCCAGCACGTTGCGCAGTTCGCGGATGTTGCCGCGCCAGTGCTGCGCGGCCAGCAGCGCCAGCGCATCGGGCAGCAGTTCGGGAGGCGCCTCGCCACTTCGCTGCGCCATGTCGTCGCCCAGTGCTTCGACCAGCGCCGGGATGTCTCCGCGCCTGTCGCGCAACGGCGGCACGCGCAACGGCAAGACGTTGAGCCGGTAGTAAAGGTCTTCGCGAAAGCGCCCCTCTCGCACCAGCGCCGCCAGGTCGCGCGAGGTGGCGGCGATCACCCGCGCATCGAAAGCGATCAGCTTGTTGGAACCCAGCGGTTCGATCTCGCCTTCTTGCAGCGCGCGCAACAGCTTGGCCTGCAGGCCGAGCGGCATATCGCCGATCTCGTCGAGGAACAGCGTGCCGCCGTCGGCCAGCTTGAACTTGCCCTCGCGCCCCTTGCGGTCAGCGCCGGTGAACGCGCCGGGCGCAAAGCCGAAGAACTCGGCTTCCAGCAGCGTGTCGGGCACGGCCGCGATGTTGAGGCTGACGAACGGCCCTTGCGCACGCGCCGACGCCGCATGGATGGCGTGCGCCAGCAGCTCCTTGCCGGTGCCCGTCTCGCCGAGCAGCAGCACCGGGCTCGATGACTGGGCAGCGCGTCGCGCATGCCGCTTGATGTCAACAGCTGCCGGACTGCTGCCGATGAAGCTCGCGAACGTGTGCTTGGCGCGGCGCTGGCCATCGGTACCGGCCTGCTTCCACAGCGGATGGTTACGCTGCGTCGCCAGCTCGCGCCGCGCGTCGTCGAGGTCGCGCTGCAGCAAGGCGAACTTGCTGATGAGCGGCTGCAGCGTCGTCTCCGGCTGGTCGAACAACACGATGCCGATGGCGCCGATCACGTCGCCCAGCACATACCCCGCATCGCCCTCGCGCTCCTCATGCAACGGAATACGGCTGACGACGAAAGTGCCCGCCTTGTTGGTCAGCAGGTCGATGAGGATCGGTTGCCCGGTTTCCAACACCTGCCGCATCTGCGTGTTGGGGATGACGTCTTCGACCATCTGCCCCAGAAACTGGTCGACCGACGCGAAGCCGAGCGCCGGCAGAAAGCGCTTGTAGCCCTCGTTCACCCAAACGATGCGCCCGCTCCGGTCGACCAGGAACATGCCCTGGCTGATGCTGGAGAAGAGGTGGAACATCGACCGCGCTGCCAGGGCGAGGATGGCGTTGGCGTCGAGGGGCAGCGCGGGTGGCGTGGCTGAAGCGGCAGGGGCTGGAG